>JACQYL010000135.1 GCA_016208165.1 Deltaproteobacteria bacterium | reverse complement strand
GAGGATGTGAAAAGCGCCATGGACTTCCTATCCCACCAGGAGGGTGTCGATCCTGAGCGAATCGGTCTTGTGGGCGCGAGCCTTGGATCCAGAGTGGCTTTGATTTCAGGGGTGAAATACAAGATAAAGGCTTTGGTATTGATCTCCTTGTCCGGCTCGGAAGCCATCCCCGGTGGGAAGTCCATCCAACAGCTCTTGGAAGAATACGGAGAAAGACCTATCCTTTTTATGACTTCCGAAAAGGACTGGGGAGGAAACGGGAGCGCGGCGGAGGACAATAAGCGGTACGTTGAATGGGCCAAAGGGAAAAAGTACTTGAAGATCCGGCCGGGATCAGGGCATGGCGTTGACCTCCTCAAGCGTGAAGAAGACTCAGGATTCGTGTCCTCCTGGCTGGCGCAACATCTGTAGATCGTCGCCTTACACCCCACACATAACGACCCGCATCACCGGCGCCAAACGCCAACGAGGCCATGTCAAAAGCTCCGGAGACGCCTCCTGTTTGCGCCTGAAAAAAAAGAGCTGCTCAGCGTTTGGTGTCCGCTGTGGATGCGGTGGTTAGCCAACCTCGATGGGTTCCGATAAACCAAGTTGCAACTTGACGGCATGCTCTAATTTTCGGATTTCCTCGTCCGAGAGCTTTGCCATGCGGTTTATCAAGCGCAGCTTACTGACCGTGGTCAGCTGGTCCGCTAATGCCTTATTCGGCTTTCCTTTCAAGGTAACCAACGCCTCACTCGGGTAAAGGCGACCGATATTGCTTGTTAAGGGGACCACCTGAACACGATTCAGATATTTGTTGGACGAATCATTGCTCACAATGACAGCGGGTCGTTTCTCGCGGATTTCTCCGCCGACGGCAGTTTCAAAGTTGATCCACCAGACTTCACCGCGGTTCATCGCCGACATCCGCTATCGTCGCCTCTGCCCACTCAAAGGCCTCGGTTTCCCGTGCTTCATCTTGCGCCATCTGTTGGTAGGCAGCGTCGAGTCCCCTGTGCAACACATGCGGACGCACTAATTCCTCGATAAAACGACTGATATGGCGACGGCCGACTACCTTATAAAGACCATCGTAAACATTCTCATCAACGCTAATGGTTAATTTTTTTTGCATCGCTTTCGCTCCCTCTCAATACGTATTTAATACGTATTATATACGGTCAAAACGAAACTGTCAAATTGGTCTTATGTTGGAAAAGAAGATATGGCTAACGCATAGGTGAGGGGCCGTGTAATTTAGGGACATCGTACCTGTTTCTTAAGTGATGTGGATCCACGGGACAGCTCCATGGGCGCGTGTGGCGCCTTTCGTTTAGCAGCCTGTTCCGGGGTGTCTCAAATGTTTAGGACCGGAGCCGGATACTTCTTGAAAATCGCATCTTGGGTAAGGATGGTAAGACCTTCCAGCATCGCTTGCGCAATCAGTATCCGATCGAAAGGATCGCGATGGTGGTTAGGAAGATCTCCCGCAGCGTAGGTATGATCGGATGTGATGGCCAACGGTTCAAACCCTTGTTTTTTGATCGCCTCTCGATTCCGGAACCCGCCTCGCGCCCCGCTTTACGGGGCTTGGCCGGGATGACGGATTGTGACACCGTCTCCTTCGCCCGAATGACGTAAAAGAGGCGGTTCCCTGTGCAGCCCTGTCAACAAACACACACCCGCGTCCCACACCACTGTCCGAACTTTTCGAAACGGATTCGATGTGCTACTGTGATTTCGATCGCAGCTCCCGGAACAAGCAGCGCTGGAATCCCGAAGGACTCCGTGGGTGATTGTTTTGGATGAAATTGGCGCCGTTCTGTTTTCGGGGAGCGGAATCAAATGGGATGTGAAATTCGATACGCCGGCATGTTCGCGGCAGTGAGAAGGATGTCACCGTGATCACGCTCATAGAGGCCAAGAACTATCGCTGTCTGCGTTATATCCGTCAGCGCCTTGAACCCTTCCACGTTCTGGTGGGTCCCAACGCCGGCGGCAAAACCACTTTTCTTGACGTGGTGTCGTTTTTAGGAGAGTTCGTTTCCAACGGGCCGTTGGCCGCGATCAGCGCAAGAACCTCAAACTTCGACGATCTGCTTTGGTGGCGAACCGGCGACGGATTCGAACTGGCCGTGGAGGCGGCTATACCGGAGCGATTGAAGACTTTGCTTCGTGACCCGGCATGTGAAACGGTGCGCTACGAGATCGCCCTGCAATTCGATAGACCCAGCCGGGAAATTCTCATCCAGGCGGAAAAAGTCCTCCTGAAGAGCGAGGTTCCGGAATCACCGCCACGCCAGCTTTCCATTTTCCCATCCCCCGAGGAGTCGACCGCGTCGATTATCACGCCCACCCGGGAAAGGGGCGCGACCGTTGTGGTCAACAAGGTCCCCCACGGAAACGACAATTACTATTCCGAAGTCTATAAGGAAACAGGAAGGGGATGGACGCCCTCGTTCAAGCTGGGCCCCCACAAGTCGGCGCTGGCGAACATGCCGGCCGATGAGGCCAATTTCCCCGTGACTTCCTGGTTGAAGAGCCTGTTGACGGAAAACGTAGCCCGATTGATGCTGAACAGTCTCCTGATCCGAAAAGCGAGTCCTCCGGGCCAGGGGCGCGGTTTTAAGGCTGACGGATCGAATTTACCGTGGGTGGTGGAACATTTTAAGGCCAACGCTCCGGATCGGTTTCAGCAATGGTTGTCCCATCTTAGAACTGCCTTGCCGGATTTGGAGGACGTGGACACGAGAGTGAGACCGGATGATCGTCATTGCTACCTGACGCTGAAGTACGAGGGAGGGCTTACCGTGCCGTCCTGGATGGTTTCCGACGGTACGCTTCGGCTGCTGGCGCTCACGATTCTATCCTATCTACCCGACTTTTCCGGTATTTACCTGATCGAAGAACCGGAAAACGGCATTCACCCGAGGGCCGTTGAAACCCTGTTTCAATCGCTCTCCTCGGTCTACGACGCCCAGATCCTCGTAGCCACCCATTCGCCGATCATCCTTAGCATGGTCGACGCCGACAAAGTACTCTGCTTCGCCAAGACCAAAGAAGGCGCGGTGGACATTGTCAAAGGAAGTGAACATCCGGAATTGCGCGATTGGAAAGGAGAGGCCAACCTGGGCGTGTTGTTCGCGGGCGGGGTTCTGGGATGAATCAGGAAACCTCCGTTCCCTCGCCTGGACAACGGCGGGATTCAAATCCTCACGAGCGCCGATATCCATGAATTGAGGATGGCGAAGTCCCGCCCAGCCCCTCTCGACGGGGCTGAGAAGCCGCCACGTCTGTTTAGAGCACGCGTATGGTCGGTAAATCCTTTTTCCCCGCTGCTCGCAAGGCCGAGGGTTTAATCTTCACTCCCAGAGAGGATATACTGCTCGCTTACAGGCTTCTTCCGGGCTTGCCATTTTCCCTCCGGCGTCCAGACGCTGAAAGTGAAGCGTCCACCTTTCGCCGCTACCAGGAGAGGTTCCAAAAAGATGCGCAGGTCCTCTATCACTCCCGGTAATCCTTTTCCTTCATCCGACAACCCAGTCCTGTTGAGGAACGCTTGCCATTGAGCGGCCTTATTGCGGTCCCTGGTGAACTCCTGGCTGAGCGCCGGCGGTATCTCCTCCGGAATGGCCGTCTTTCTTCGCTCGAAAGTCGCTTTTATGGCCTTGGTAAGGGTTTCGCCGGCAAACGAAAACTTCCTGGACATCACCCACAGGTCGTAGAAATCCTTCATCCGGCTGTTTACCATCCCGAGAAAGACCATGGCCTGGAGTTTCTCCGAAACCACACTCTCCTTGGGGTAGGCACGGATGCGGGGCGGAGGGAGTTCCAGCAATGTGGGATACTCAATCTCCTGGGCTTCCGGTGTAATCACGTCACCGAACCCAATGTCGAGTTGAAGGTCGATTTTGGCCTGGCCAAGCTTTCCGTTCAGTTTCACTCGCCGGCCTTGATACTCTTGGTCTTCTCTGATGTCTTCAACTCGGATGCTGTTGGGTTCGAAAACGATCCCGTCTGGTTCAACTTCGACCTGACAGATCCTCTCAAATAGGGTCCTCAGTTCTGGGGCCGAGACATCTCCATATCCAAGTAGGTCAAGGTCTTTCGTTGGTCGATGAACTGTTTCCGTCCATAAAGCGAATAGCATCGCTCCTTTCAGCACGAACCTTTCAGCGTATTCCGACCTCCCAAGTCTGTAAAGTAGGCGCTCCAATCCGTATCTTGTTAGAATCAGATGGAAATCTTCCCCTCTCTCGCGACTCAAGGCTTTCAGGCGATCCCGCACGGAACCGGCCATGTTCTTGGTGGGTTTACTCATGACATGGCCTCCAGGTATGACTTCATCACGCTCCAGACCCTGCATACTCCGGCAAAGCGGTAAAGGTCGTCGTTGGAGCACTTCTTTTGGCGTTTGCAGTCTCGGAGAGCTTCCAGGGCCACGTCCAATCCGATTTTATTGCGAAACTTGAAGCAGTCGGCCACGGTCTTGGACGGGGTGTACACCCTTACCACGACGCCTTCGATCTCGTGTTTTTCAATTCCTTCGGTAAGAGCACCCCCCGAAAACCTCATCACCCGAAGCGGAGGGAATCCTATCTTGGGCTTTGCGGCGCGCCGGTCGAGAGCAATCCACACTTCAAAAGGATCTTGTGAGCCGAGCTCATGAAACCGGAGCGCGGAAAGCAGGCAAATAATCCCATCCGGAAGCCGTTTGCTAGCTAGAACAAGGGAGTGATCGGCCGATATCTCCTTGTCGGGCGCCTCATAGAGGCCGCGTGCGATCTTAACAAGCCGGCCTCTTTTGACAAGCCGGCGCAGGTTTTCCGGGTGAATACCCTCCTCCTTGAGGTCCTTCAATCGGAGTACGCCCTTATTCCTGGCCAGAGCAAGGACTCTATCCTCGCCTGTTCGTGTTTTCTCCATGTGTATAAGGATACACACTTGTTGTTATGTGTCAATCTTTTTACACAAAATAAAAATAGTAAAGCGGGAAGGTGATTGGTGGGTGGGATGGGGCCAAGAAGTTCCCGGCGTCCATTGCCAGGTTGAGGAAGAGGGGACGGGGTTGATTTTGGGCGTTTCTATTCTTCAACGGAGCATGCATGATCCGGAGCGACCCGTCTGCCTCTGCTGAAAGCCCCGCTGACCGCCGCTCTGCTTATCTCAGGTTTCTTTGCCACCTGACTTGGGGATCAAAGGCCAGGCAAAACAGGGCGTTACGGTCTCAAGCAGCAGTTGCGCCGGGCGATCGACAAAGCGATTTCTGTTGGTATCGTCACGGAGAATGCTGCGCCGTTCGATCCCTCGGCCGATGATGAGAAGCAACGCCTGCGGCGCATCCATGCGTGCTTTTCGTGGCATGAGGTTTACCGATCATGCATAATGAGGCGAAGAAACGCGCAAATTCAACCCCGTCCCCCCTTTTCCAGGCCCACCGGGATCTCAAATCCATACTGGAAATGAGGCCCGTGTTTCATCAACGATGCGCCCGCGTTCAGGGGCATATATTTTGTAACTTCCTGGCCCTCTATCTCAAGATAGCGCT
>JACQYL010000134.1 GCA_016208165.1 Deltaproteobacteria bacterium | reverse complement strand
GACATCAAAAAGAAAGGACTCTTTGGAACGATTTCTTGTAGCCCTTTGGTCTCGCGAAAAGAGAGGGGGTCTCATGTTTCCCTGAGATTGCATTGCCATTCCAGCCCAATAATGGAAGGGAGGTATAAATTGGAATCTCTATACAACTCCAAGAGTGGACAGAAATTCGGTTATATTGTCGTTGTTAACAAAGGGGAAAAAGGCTACGTTGGAGGATTCTTGTGTGCCGACGAAAATGGTGTTCCGATCGAGTTCTGGCATACGACTGAGTCGCCTATCAAGACAAATCGTATCCAGGAACTACTGTACGGGGCAACGCTCAAGCCAGAACTTCTCGGTAGACACATTACTGGTTCACTACTATCCGATGAACACGGAAAACCAAGGGTAAGACTTCCCGTGCTTTTCACCGAAGAAGAGGCGATCTTGCGTGGCTTCGACGTTGCCGGAACCGCAGTGGTATTAATTCAACGTGCGGACTCCAACTTTGGTCCCGACGATGTGCCAACCTGTCGACGAATAGTTACAGCATCTGGCGAGGTAGTCATACGGTGGAGGCAGGAGGCCACAGCAGAGGTGGAGCAGTTAATTCCGAGAGTAGAATCGGTGGAAGTGTTGGAGCCATTTGAGCGCATCCGTGTTCTCCTGGATGAACTCTCCAAAAAATAGCCTAAGAAAAGCAAGGAGCAAAGATGCCTCGCACACGAAAGCACATTTCGTTCTGTGCTCGCATCATAAGAAAGGTTTCCCCGCTTCCATTCCCTATCGCGACAGAGGTTGGATTTAGGACGTTCTGGGGCATTGATACCTACGTCTTGACCATTTCGTACGAACAGCCGGTCAGCTGCGCTACGAACTGTGAATCGGCATGCGATATCAAGGCAGTATGCGTTAGGCCGCGAACGCCTGGAGTCATGCCAAAATCTATTGATAACCTTAGGCTAGATACATTGCTCTCATTGGTACTTCATCCTGTCTCTTTCTCGTCCCCCCAGCCTGCAATACAGGAACAACGCTTTGTGGCTGCTAAATGGCTGTCTCACGGGTTCTTGCCGCAGATTCACTCTGTGTCACTTGAAATTGTGACTATTTTCAGCGTCGTTGGCAGCAAGAAAGGTGATGGCTTGCCTATTCTTTGCACACAATCAATTATAGTGTTTGGCAGTCTTTCCGTGCTTGACACTGCACCCGCTGAAGCCGGTTTCCCAGACATTCGCATCAACCAAGAAGAGCATGGCTTTACAGGCTCGCATGCCGTCAGGCTTCTTCCTATCCAGTCAGTTTCAAGCGTTTCCTTGGAAGGTGCTGTGCTTAAACCCAGGATGGACAAGTGCCAAAGCGAGGCGGCCGCTTTTCCACCGACATTCTGTTCACCGCTTCTCATGCGATTGTCTCCGAGTAATCGGACTGATCATCTTGCTGGGGTACATAACGATCTATTGTCTCGCATAAGAAAAGGGTTGCGGTTCATAGGGGAAGTTGACAAGGGTATCCAAGAGTTCGAACTGCTGTGCGAAGAGTTACGTTCTTGGGTGAGAGCCTACGGGCCAAGAGCTGCAACGAAAAGGATATGGGCTGAATACCCTGGTGCGGCAGCATGTTTCGTTTCCTTGGCTGGGGCATATGGGTACACCCACGGCGAGTATTGGGGTTTTGCGCTACGTGTTATCGGTATCCCCTGCACTCCACAATACCAACGAGATTGTGGACAGCAGTTTCTTTGGTTTATCCTCGCCTTCGGCCTGAACCCATCCCATGAAGTTGGGCTTCACTATATCGGGCCTATTTTATGTCACGCTATGCTGCCCAACGATTGCTTACCGGAGGTCTTTGGGCAGCTACTGGAGCCTGCCGTACGCTCACCTTCGTGGACGGGTCTTTCCGCAGAAGACCTCATTCCAGCATGGCTTAGCCAACCCACTAGATTTGTGGGCGTCGATAAGCCCGTATGGCAGTTTCTGAAGCGCGGGGGACAAGTGGCAAGGCAAATTCTTTCCGAAGCCATCAGGATGGTACGAAAACGTTTCGAAACAGGCACAATTCCTCAGGCCTCGGACTTAGGGCTACCCCAGCGCATTGTACAATGCTATGAGATTTGGCTGAACCAACACAATGATCCCCCACCACCCCGCAGCCCTTGCCTAAAGTTGGACCCTTATTCGGGGATTCTGCTCGCCTTCCCCGAGCAGAAGCTGCCCATCGACTCTGGGGGACAAATTTGCTCCTGGGAAGTTTCCGCTTGTGGGCAGAGGCTGCGGGGACCAAGTGATTATGCCCAACGACGTGGCGAGGAAGCGGTATTTGCTGCGCACGAAATACCTGCTTCCCCTGACGGGCCTTATCAGATTCAACTTGTGGTCGACAAGGAAACCATTGCTTCTTGGTCTATCAATGCCATGTGCATTCAGAAACCTTGGAAGTTTTTCTCTGGAAGGAACTGCAAGGAATTAGACGTCTCACGCTCCCTTCGCGCGGAGCCCACGTGGATTGTGATTCCCCCTAATTGTGCCGTGATCGTTCGAGATTTCCGTGACACTGCATTACCTGATGTGGAAATTCAACTCTGCCATTTGACGGGGGAATGGATGGGGTACAGGGCGAAAGAGATCGACTTGTCCGGGGCTTCTGTTATCGAACTCAGCTGTGGGAATTGTGCGGACGTACTGAAGGTTGATCAGCCGGAGGGTGAAGTCGCTTTTTCCGGCGGTGATCTACTCCAGAACACTGAGACCAGCGCTGACAATACGGTCCTTTTCGGCAGCACGCCTCCCCATTTAGCTGTGCGCACGAAGCTCGGCGAAGAGATCAATTCCCTTGAGAATGTGAGAATGCGTATTGCCGGCTGTGGAATTCGGGGAGTTCTTACTATCGAACTGACCCCAGCCGATCTCTCATCGAGTTCACAGTCGGGCGTGGGCGAAATTGTTATCGACCTCCGGGACTTAATCCCTCCCGAGTTATGCCCTGGATATCTGGCGATTATTTTATGGCATCGTGAAAAACGAGTGGCAAATTTTCGGTTCCGGTGGGTACCAGATTTAAAGTGGGAATGGCAACAAGATGGAAGAGCAGTAGCAATCTATTTACCCGAGGGTGTGACCCTTTCCGAAAGCCTCTCTTCTATACTTTCGGGACCCCCAGAGCCAGCAAACGGCTTCCAGGTAATCCCGATCCCCGAAGGACGTCATGATGTTGAGTTGGTGCTCACGTGGCATAGTCGCGGCTTCCCGCCATTATCAGTGCCTCTTAGGCTTGATGGTCCCCGATGGGCCTTCCTCCGACGGCCTTCCGATACACCGGTCTGGCAGGTCACGCCTATTGAAATGATATCCGACAACCTGATCGAAGAAGATAGTCCCTGTGTGCTTTTTGAAATGCGCGACATGACGTGGCGAGAAGCGGAACTACAAGCTCAATGGATTGGTTGTGGCCAAGAGAACACAATCGTTGACTTGGGGGCAGAACAGCTTGCGCGAAAGGACAGATGGTTGATTCGCCTTGCAACAATCAACGATACACTACGCATGTTTCAGAATACCGACTCCCATATCACGGTAGCGGGAACCACTTCGGCGTCTTGTGAGGTGAGGAATGTTCAGATATGTATCATGCACCTTCTGGCTCCCACAATCTTCAGATGGGCAATCATCTTCGGGGGAAATTCTACTGTCGATTGGAGTGAAGTATGTATCGATGTAGACATGGAAAACTTGATCGAGGGGGATTCCCCACATGTAGTTTTTGAGGCCAGAGGGGAGCGTTGGATGGATGCCGAGGTTCGAGTATTTTGGAGGGTCCTTGACCAAAGTGTGCCGTCTAAACCCTTATCTGCCAACGCTTGTGCAGAGCCAGGTAGATGGCACATACCCATAGAGCCTGTTGTAACCTTCGCAGAGGAGTGCGGGAAGTTGGATTCTGAAGTATGGCTGGAAGCAAAAGCACCGAGCTTACAAGGTGGCAGCAAGACTGATATGGCTTTGGTTAGGGCCCATCGGCATCCGGCAAAGCTACTGACCTATGAAGACTGCAAACGCTGGGCTGAGGGGAATAGCTTGCGTACGCTCGCCTTAGACCTCCTGTGCGATCTGCACTACAAATACTGGTTCTCTGTAGACCTCCTTGCCACAGACTGGAAGAAACCCCAGGAATTAATACGCCGTGCGCTGCATACGGTAAGAATTGAATGTCCTGACATTACCGTGACGGAACGCCAGAATACCTTTGCGATGAGCCGAGAGACATACCGACGCGTGTATCCGGTACTGAACGAATGGGACACGCATCGCAGATGGATAGAGTGAGGTCATGAAAAAACACCAGCTTGATCCTCTTGTCGTATCTAGGCGTATACGGGAGGACTACGAACGTTACATAGAGACCGCGTTTCCGATGAGGAATGGACCACTCCGCCGACAGTTCAGGGAACTTCTTCAGCGGCAGGATTTCCTTGTCCGTGGACCATACCTCGAAGCAACACCACCCTTCAAAAGCGGTCGAAACATACGCGAATTGGCATCAGATGGCGTATTAAGCCACAATTTTATTGCACTAGATGGCCCCGGGTTTCCGAATTACGGCTACCCTATTGATCGAAGGCTATACCAGCATCAGGATCGAGCCATTACAAAGGTGCGGAATGGGCGCAACGTGGTGGTGGCTACAGGAACAGGCAGCGGCAAGACCGAGTCGTTCCTTCTACCTATCATTGATCATCTGTTGCGCGAATGTGAGACTGGAACAATAAAAGCCCCGGGGGTCCGTGCTTTGCTTCTGTACCCCATGAATGCCTTAGCAAACGACCAGCTCAAGCGGCTACGCAGGCTGCTACAAAAGATGCCCGAAGTAAGCTTCGGACGATACACGGGACAGACACAGGAGCACCAGGACACAGCGGAGCAGGACTTCCGGCACGTGTTTCCCCATGAACCGCGCATCGAGAATGAACTCATCAGTCGTGACGAAATACGCGATCATCCGCCCCACATCCTGTTAACCAATTACGCAATGCTGGAATACCTCCTTTTGCGTCCTAAAGACACTCCCCTTTTTGACGGGATACTCAGCGGTTCCTGGGCGTTTGTGGTGGTAGATGAGGCGCACAGCTATAGCGGAGCGGCCGGAATGGAAGTCGGTATGCTGCTTCGACGTCTTAAAGATCGTGTCGTTAAGAGCCGACAGGGTGCTCTGCGGTGCATCGCGACAAGCGCTACCCTCGGCGGAGGGAGGGCTGATTTCCCGCGTGTCGCCGACTTCGCCACTGCTTTGTTCGGAGAGATGTTCGAATGGGAAGAGCAGGACAAAGATCGACAGGACATCGTAGAGCCGAGCATACAGGCCGACTCTCATTCATGTGAACCTTGGGGAGAACCCGATCCTGCACTCTATCAGGCATTCCAGGACCATTTAGAAAACCTTCAAGCGATGGCAGAGATTGCTCGCGAGCACAACGTACCAGATGAAGTAGTTGATCAAGCGGTCAAGCAAGCCGGAGGGACGTCCGATTGTTTTCTTTACTGGATACTTCATGGTGACAAGCGCGTGCAATGTCTGAAAACAATCCTGAGATCCAAACCCGCATCCCTGGAGTCTGCGGCAGCGGAAGTAGGGGTCTTCGGGAAGGAAAGCGCAGGCTCCCTCCTCGCTCTGGTCGGTCTTATTTCACTGTGCGTGCAAGCAAAGCCTGAGGCTGATTCCGCCCCGCTGATTTCTGCACGCTACCACCTATTCTGCCGTGCACTGGAGGGAGCCTTCGTGACTTTCCCTGCATGTGAAGAGCCGGTGCTCCACCTCGAACCCGTAGATCGAACGGAGGAACAGGGAGTTCCGTGCCAGGCTTTCGAGATTGCAACCTGCACCCGCTGCGGACACACGGCGCTTGCCGGTACGCTCGAAACTGATCATCTTCGAGAGGATGGAACCGTGGCTTCCGGTCCTTGCCTTCGACCACTACGGCCCTCCGAGAACGAGCGACCTGGGGAAAAGAGCTTTTTCTCTTGGGATGTCCCCCCAGACTCCGAGGTCGATGAAGACGAAGCGGCCCTTTCGGATGCGGAACCTGATCTCTTGGTATCGAATCCTGGGACGATCTGCGCTGCTTGCGGAGCGTTCACTCGAGGCATGACTGAGCCTGTGTGCACTTGCGACTCCAAAAGACACATTGTAGTCTACGAAGCCCCCCTCCGGGATGGTCGTTTAGCTACCTGCCCGGCATGTGGCGCGCAGACTCCCTATGAGGATATTGTTCATCGATTCTACACGGGCAAGGATGCGCCGGTGGCAGTTCTTGCGTCATCTCTTTACCAGCATGTCCCACCAGATTCGACATCGAGCCGGCCGGGTGGCAGCCGAAAGCTGCTGATCTTTTCTGATAGCCGCCAGGATGCGGCATACTTTGCACCGTATTTGGAAACTACCCACCAAGGCCTCTTGCAGCGCAGTATAATAGTTAAGGCGCTCACACTCCATGGTGAGAGATTTGGTCGAGAACCAGCTCGTCCTATCGGACTTGCTGATACCTTATTGCTCGAGTTGTCTCGTAATCTCAATATCTTCCCCTCCCCTGGCGATGCGGCGCGCGAGCAGAAGGAAAGATGCAGTTGGGTCTTCCAGGAGCTACTCGCCCTTGATAGGCGATTCGGGTTAGAAGGCACGGCACTCCTCAAAGTGGGCTATACCAAGCCTTCAGAGTGGAGACCACCACACAGTTTGATGCGAAGCCCATGGAGTCTTAGTGAGTATGACGCATGGTCTCTCGTCGAGGTGCTGTTGGACACACTACGTTTCTCTGGATGCCTTTGTGTTGAACCGGCGGATATCACTTCCCGTGAGTTTGAGCCGAGGAATAGGCTGGTTTACTGCCGTGAGACAGGAGGGAGCAATACCAGGGGGGTGACACTCTTGGGATGGGTTCCGCAGAGGGATCTTCGGGTACACGTCACGAACCGGCGCTTTGACTACTTGCGTCGCTTACTGGCGAAGTGGAAGGATCTGAAGAAGCGCTTGTAATGGAAGTGCTGCGTGCGGTCTGGCGATCACTTACTGATACACCTATTCTGAAACCTGTGATGCTCTACGATCAGAACCTCGGTGTAGCCTATCACCTTGATCCCAATTTCGTCGAGATGCGTTTGGGAACGACGGCGCAGATAGAATGGACGCGTTGCTCCGTCTGTCACGCTGTAACTCCCATAACACTTAACGAAGTCTGTCCGACGATGGGCTGCTCAGGTGCAATGCAACAGTTTGACCCAGGCACGGAGCTTGAAAATCACCACTACCGTCGCTTGTACGTCGGAATGCATCCAGTGCCTATGATAGCTTCTGAACACACGGCACAGTGGGGTGCACGGAAAGCCGCTGAGATTCAACAGAAGTTCATGGACGGTGCAGTCAACGTTTTGAGTTGCTCAACTACCTTTGAGCTTGGGGTAGACGTGGGGGACCTGCAGGCTGTTCTTATGCGCAATGTTCCTCCAACGACGGCCAATTACGTCCAGCGAGCTGGGAGGGCTGGGCGGCGAACCGCTGTTGCTGCCTTTGCGCTTACCTATGCACAACGGCGGCCGCACGATATGGCCCACTTCATGAAGCCGGAACAATTCATCAGCGGAAAGATCAAGCCCCCAGCTGTCGAGATTCACAATCCCAAGATCGTGAGGCGACATCTACACAGTGTAGCACTCGCAGAGTTCTTTCGCCGACACCCTGAAACTTTTGAAAATGTCGAGAAGTTTTTCTGCCATGGGACAACAGGAATTACAGCACCAGCCGAACTGGTGCATATGCTAGCAGAAAGGCCAGGCGACCTGCTCGCATCGCTCTTGGCTATCGTTCCACCGGATCCTGAAATTCTGGCCGAGTTTCGCCTCAAAGAATGGGGCTGGGTGCCGCAGCTGATTCAAGTGGATAAGGGTGGTCAATTTAGTGGCGTCTTGGGGCAAGCGGCTGTGGAAGTCCGGACCGATCTTGCTGAGTATGAGAGATTAGAGCAAGAGGCAAGCGCCGCCCGGAAGTATTCAAAGGCATCGGCCTTTAAACGACAGGGAAACAATATTCGCCGCCGTCAGCTTCTTGGTTTTCTGGCCTCTCGAAACGTACTGCCCAAATACGGCTTTCCTGTCGATGTAGTTGAGTTGCGCTTGAAGCCTGCCAGCGACGTAGCGCAAGAACTGGAACTCCAGCGAGATCTGAAAGTAGCCATCTCTGAGTATGCCCCGGGGGGCGAGGTCGTGGCAGGGCACCGCTTGTGGACAAGTACCGGCATCCGACGTCTTCCCGGTCGTGACCCTTCCGAGTTCGCTTACGCGGTCTGCCCACATTGTGGGCGATTCCATAAGAATAAACAATACGAAACCCTGCCGGGGATATGTGAGGCCTGCGGCGGGGTAATGCGAGGACGCGGGTCTCGCTCCGGGGTTTTGGTAATTCCGCAGTTCGGCTTCTTCAGCAACAAAGACCCGGAAAGAGTTGGCCATATTCGCCCTCAACGTTTGTACTCTTCACGTGTCTTCTTTTCGGAGCACGCAAAAGCTGTTACTGACGGCGATTTCCGCGATTTCCCTGAGGGCAGTCATGGTGACCGAAGACCTCTCCTATCGTACCGATTTTCGAGGCAGGGGAAACTCGTAGTTGTAAACAGCGGTATCGCCAACAGAGGTTTTCTTGTTTGCCAGACCTGCGGGTACGCCGAACCAGCACCACTAGGACCAAGCCGAAGAAGTCGGCACCATCAAAGCGCCTTCGACAAGCCATGCAATGGTATCCTGGATTCGCGGCACCTGGGGCATGAATTCCTATCCGATGTTCTGGAACTCCGTTTCTTTGCAGAGCGCCAAAATGATCCGGAGAGGTCGCTGTGGTGGTCTCTTCTTTACGCTATTTTGCAGGGGGCGAGCGAGGCCCTTGGAATTGAGCGTGACGACATTGATGGGTGCCTATATCCTTACGCTGAGCGATATCTCCCACCGGCAATTGTTGTTTTTGACAGCATCCCTGGAGGAGCCGGACACGCGCGACGTATAGGCACGAACCTAAATGCTGTTCTGGAGAAGGCACTATTCCTTACAGCCCATTGCCAGTCGTGTGACAAAGACACTGCCTGTTACGCCTGCCTGAAAACATACGACAACCAATTCTGTCATCACGTGTTGAGAAGGGAGCCAGTGGCAAGATTCTTAGAAGAAGCGCGAATTGGCATTTTATAATTTGTGAACTGCCGCTAAAATCCAAATATATGGCATCGACCATTGGCGTGCCGGTTACGGGGAAACATAGGGATCTTGTTTCCATGTTGACAAGCAAGCACCAGACGGGTACCAGAGACGCATGCGAAGCCAAGCTCGCATGGACGCGTCCGGGCGCTGCATTCCATCGTTATCCGAGGAATCGGAAGCGAGCCATTTTCGGGGATGCCAAGTACCGGGAGGACATGAAAGCCAAGAACCTGGACAAGAAATTCGATGCCTGGCAGGATATTACCGAGCTCCTCGATCTCTCTATAGCCTCATGGCCGGGGCAAGAGCAAAAAAAAGTCATTAGGAAATAATGACCATGAGAAAAATGACAAAACGCCCGACGCATCCGGGCCATATCATTAAAGAAGATTATCTTGTTCCTTTAAGGGTTACGATTAAGGATGTGGCTGAAGCCCTTGGTGTTTCAAGGAAAACGTTATCCAAGATCATCCATGAAAGAGGATCTGTCACGCCCGATATGGCGTTGCGGTTGTCCCGCGCCTTTGAAACCACTCCGGATTTCTGGCTTAATCTGCAGAAGAATGTTGATCTGTGGCGAGCTGAAACAGAGTCGGACGAATGGAAAAAGGTTAAGCCCTTTCCACAAAAGGCGCTCCATGATCCGGATTCGGCGCCTGCCAGAACTAGTTGAAATCACTGGAGTCCGGCTTTCGCCGGAATGATGGCAAACGGCCGTTTTCGACTTCTTACGTGTTTATCGACAATGAAACAACGCGCCTCCCTGTCCTTGGTAGCCTAAAGATAGCCATTTATCCGAGTCGGTAGCCCTTTGCCAACCTTGTCTTGCCTTCTAAGGGATGACTTCCCAGCGAGCGCCCCGTCCTCTTCCGACAAGCCGGACATTGCCCTGTTTTTTCAGCTTCGCGAGAATTTTCTTGATCAACTGGGTGCTGGCCGATGGAAGCTGGGCCGCAAGGTCTCCCAGGGTGAACTGCTCCACTTGAGCGAGAACGGTCCGTTCTACCAGGTCGCTTTTAGCGGGACGGGCCTCCGTCGATTCCACTTGTCGTTCCAACTCCTTGTAGGCAACGCGCAACACGCTCAGAAAGTAGTTCCACCAGGGTAGGAGCCCGTTCTTGCCTTCATGCCATCCCTGGGAGCATTCGGTCAGGACGCCATAGTACTCTTCCTTGCTCTGCTCGACCAGACGTTCCAAGCTGACGTAGCGCGCCACCTGGAAACCGTGTGACTCGAGCAGAAGCGTTGTAGCAAGCCGTGAAACACGTCCGTTTCCGTCCCGGAACGGATGGATGCACAAAAGATCGAACACGAAAGTGGCGACAATAAAAAGTGGTGGCACGAGTTGGTCGTCACAGGCTTCTCTATAATTCCGGCAAAGGGCCTCCATGGTTTTCGGTGTGTCCTTGGCATGAGTGGGAACAAACCTGATTTTCCTCTCGCCGTTCGGCAGAATCTCGATAATTTCGTTGTCCCGCTTTTTCCATTCACCCGCATCGCCGGAAAAACCACCCTGAGCGAGTGCGTGAAGCCGCTGAATGACCGCCGGCATGACGGAAACCTTGCGTTTTCGCGAGAAAATCCAATCCAAAGCCTGCCGGTATCCCGCGAGTTCCTCTTCCGAACGATCCCGGGGCTTGGCCTTTCCCAAAACCACCGGACGGAGCCGATCGGCGGGAATCGTCACGCCTTCTATCCGGTTTGAGGATTCCACACTCTGGATAATCGCCTGTTCGCGCAGAACATCGAGAACCTCCGGTTTCTGCCTCATCCATAGGTCTTGCTTCCCGCGGGCCTCCATACAAGAGCCGAGAAGCCAACCCGTCCCAACCGGGATCGAAATATCAGCCAATTTTTTTTGGTCTAAAGACAACAATGTCGGACACCTCTCTTTAATAGTAGCTTAATAATAGCCCATTCTCACTCCAGTAGCCAATTCATATTTCGAAAATGGAAGGTGCTCCATGTTCTTAACGGGGCGCTTGAAGGAGAACCAACCGCTTAAGCCGGGCCGGGAAAGGACTTGGCGATTTGTAAGTATTCACGGGGGGAAAACTTCTTCCAACGTTTTCCCCCCGTACCCTCCTTTCAAAACGTTTAAGGTCAGCGCCACCCTTCGACAAGCTCAAGGCAGGCTCCTGCGGGAGGCGCCCAGGTGGAAATTGGTCTGTGGGGGAAGTCTCTGAGACAGCGCTTTGGGTCGCCTTTTTCCTCCGTGGAGACTGCATCTGCCCTGGGTCTTTCCGGCGTAAGCCGGAATGACCCCTGTAGTTTGGCCCTTGACTAGTCGAATTTCATGTGAAATTTCCCGTATTGGTTGGAAAATCAAGGGAATCCTCTTGACTTTTTATTCGTCCCTTGGTAACTAGTTATCAAACTAGTTACCAAGGGAGGTGAATTATGGG
>JACQYL010000133.1 GCA_016208165.1 Deltaproteobacteria bacterium | reverse complement strand
TCCTTTAGTAAAGGCATTCTGGATGGTATGAAACGGCCAGTTCCCTACGGCAACGAAGAGGAAGCACCACCACAGGGAGAGCAGCATATAGCATACGTTGTCAAACCAGTACCACTTTAGTATGTCTTCTCCGACCCAGGGTCCTATCGGCGCCGCTTTCATCCATGCATTAAGTATGAAGTTTGTGATGATCGTCAAACCATAGATGATGATCCAGCCTTTGACGGCCGCGCCAATTCGTAAGGGAGCAACCTCTACCTTATTTTGCATACCTCCTACCTCCTTCTCCTGGTTTCTATCCTCTCCACAACATCCATCGCGTATGGAAAGGATTAGCAAAGTGTCCCTTATGGCAGGTATTAAGTGATGATTCGAATCATTCAATACTTGCCGGCCAACATAGTTTCACCCCCGAACGCTTAACCTGTTCGAAAAGTGGACCAGTGGCGCTACGTGCTTTCGATAAGACGTTTGTAGGAAGATTACACAAGGGATACTGTTTGATGCTTACAACCTAAGAGATTCTCCGTAACAAAAACAGTTCGAGCGCTCTCAATACATTTTTTCTAATATAACCTCCTTTGTATCGGGTTTGTAGATAGACAGAGGGACAGGAATCGTGTGGCCTGTGCCGGATGCTGTGAGCCTCCTTGTTCTGAAATGTGGCGGAGCATTATTCGATGCGTCGCCGTTCCGTTCGGCGGGCGCATCCATCGTTTCAACCGAAGCGGCGGGTCCTACTCGCCGAAGCCGGCTCGAATCTTCTGGATCGCGGCATGAACCGCCGCCTGCGTGCCCAGCACTGCGAGCATCTGTATATGCTGAGGGCAGTTTCCCATCACCAGCGCCGTGCGGACATCACTGGCCTTTTCGGCAATGTCCGAAGCCCGGTATAGGTCGATCAAAAGGCTCTGGATCAGGCCTACGGCGCCCCACCGGACGCCTTCCAGCCTTTTCCTGTCGGGAAGACGGACGTTGTTCATGAGCATCTCGATGAACGATTCCGTCGGCGACCGAATAAGCTCTATCTTCATCATCTAATCGCCGGCC
Organism: Deltaproteobacteria bacterium; assembly: GCA_016208165.1. Taxonomy (NCBI): domain Bacteria; kingdom Pseudomonadati; phylum Myxococcota; class Myxococcia; species Deltaproteobacteria bacterium. The sequence continues at coordinate 71,440 of JACQYL010000133.1, read as the reverse complement.
AATTCTTCAAAACGCGTGAGAGCCGCTTTGGCGCAGCTGATGTCTTGCTCCACGCTGCCGCCGCTGACGCCTATGCCTCCAACGATTTCGTCAACCCGCTTCAGGGGAAACCCGCCGCCAAAAATGACGATGCGCCCGCCGTCAGCGTTGTGTATCCCGAACAGCGGTTGCCCCGGTTGAGCCAGGACTCCCAGTTCGTGCGTGGGGAGCTTGACGGCTGCCGCGGTATAGGCTTTGTTCAGGGCGATGTCTATGCTGACCAGGAGAGCTTTGTCCATGCGCTGGAAGACCACCGCGTTCCCCCCTGCGTCCACCACGGCGATGACCATGGGAACGTTGATCTCTAGCGCCTTCTTTCTGGCGGCGGCCACAAGTTCGAGGGCCAAATCGAGATTCACGTTCATGACGGGACCTCCCTGTGGGAACTAAATGATGCGGAAAGACTCCACCAGAGTACAGCGTCGCTGTCTGGTAAAAGACCTCGCGGAAGTCATGCCTTCTCCGGTCGGACCGGCGATGGTGAAGGCGGTATGCCCTTCGCCTCCTAAGCCGATGCCCGCGTAAGAGGGTCCGTTTTTCACGAAAATCGTGGTCTGGATCGCACGGGCAAAAGCGGTCATATGGTCCACATGTGTGGAATGCATCAGAGCGGTATGCCTGTTGCCCTGCTCGACCTCCACGGCGAACTTGATTCCCTCCCAAACGTCCTTTACCCGGACGATGGGGAAAACGGGCATCATCTGCTCGATCCAGACCAGGGGGTGATCTTTGGGAGCGTCAAAAATGGCCAGACGGTATTCCTCTCCCACCTCCACTCCGATATCCTTTAATATGACCTGCACGTCTTTGCCGATGTATTCGCCGTTGATCTTTCCCTCGGGAGTAACGACCAGTTTCGTGACTTTCTCGACTTCCTCGGGCGAGAGGAGGTACGCTCTTCCCGTTTCCTGCATGAACTTGATCAATGCATCCGCCACAGCGTCCACCACAATGGCTTCTTTTTCGCACGTGCAGAAGATGTTATTGTTGATACTCGCTCCGTTGATGATACACTCGGCCGCCCTGCGTATGTTGGCGGTTTCGTCCACCAGAACCGGCGGATTTCCCGCGCCGGCGCCAATGGCCTTCTTACCGGAGCGGAGCACCACGTTCACAACCGGCCTCCCGCCCGTAGCCACCAACATATTCACCTTCGGATGAGCGATAATCTCCTTGGCCGTATCCAGCGTAGGTTTACGCACGCACCCGATCAGACCGGGGGGGCCTCCCGCCCCGACAATCGCTTCGTGAAATAGCTCGATCAATCGCGTACTTGTCTGGGTGGCCGTGGGATGCGGATTGAAAACCACGGCATTGCCTGCCGCAATCATGCTGATCGTGTTGTGGATAATGGTGCCGGTCGGGTTAGTGATGGGCGTCAGGGATCCGATCACCCCCACCGGAGCGTATTCCAAGAGCATGAGTCCGTGGTCGCCCGTGATGACGGCAGGCTGAATGTCTTCGACCCCGAGCGTCTTCGTGGCGCAGAGAATATTTTCCCGGATCTTGTCTTCATAACGGCCGAGTTTCGTCTCCGTAATCGCCATCTCCGAAAGGGCTTCATTGTTGTCCAGAGTGGCCTTCCTCACGGCCTGGATGATCTCCTTCCGAATATCCAGAGAGGTTTCTATCAGCTTTTTCTGTGCTTCCACAGCACAGGCGACAGCCTCATCCACCGTGTCGTACAGGCCGGTGAAGTCCTTCCCGGACCCCGGAGCTGTTCCTTTCGCGAGTTCTTCGATAACTCTCTTGACCACGTCGGCGATCATTTCCTGATCCTTCGCCATATTTCATCCTCCTTGGATCCCTCGGCGCAGAACGCCACTGCCACTTCGAGGTATATGAGGTATATTTGGAACCTTTTCTCAAACGGGGGGTCGAATCCTGGTCCCCGGATGCCTTCCCGCCTCTATTAAAAGAGCTACGTTGTCTTTGCCGCCGCCAGGTATATGGCGCCCGTCAACAGCACTGAAAGCCCGGCCGGCACGTTTCCATACGCTTGTGAAAGCGCCTGCGGGAGAATCGTTTCGAGCCGTCCGATACAGTCTTCCACCTTTAAATCCTGGGGGAGAATCTCCTTAATGGCGAAGGAACAGGACTCCATTTGTGCCAGGAGTTCCACGACGGGCAGGGCAACCCGCATGTCTTCGTCCACCGTTCCTCCGCTGATTCCGACGCCGCCCGCCACCTTTCCGCCGAGCTTGAGCGGGAATCCACCACCGAAGAGGACGATGCGTCCTCCGTGCGTGTTCTGAATCCCGTACAGCATGGATCCCGGTTGAGCGAGCTTCCCCACCTCATGGGTGGGCATCCGTAAAACGGCTGCGGTATAGGCTTTAGAAACGGCGATATCCGTGGCCGCCGGCAGGGCGCCGTCCATGCGTCCGAAATACAACGGCAAGCCTTCCCCGTCCGCCAGCGAAACGGCCATGGGAACGCCCAGGGCAACGGCCTCCTTTTCAGCCGCCAAACCGAGCATACGAGCCACTGCAAAGGGGATTCTCAAATCGTTTCCCTCACCGGACTGCGTTTCGCGTCAGCTCCTCGACAACGCGTTCGATGACCTTCATGACGTCCACGGCCCAAGCGAGCACAAAAATCAGATCGCCCAGGCGGTTGAAATACGTGATCAACTGATCGTAATGGCCGGTTTGCCGATTCAAGGTGACGATGAGCCTTTCGCCGCGACGGCATACCGACCTGGCCACATGCAACACGGCGCTTTCAAGGGATTCGCCCGGTGCAACGAAGTGCGTCGGAAGGCCATAGGTCTCGGTGAATTCGTCGATCCATCGCTCCAATCTCGTGACGTCTTCAGGCCCTATCCGCCGTTCCAGGCGCTGCAACGCATTAGGGGTCGAAGCCAACTCGGAACTTGCCGTGAAGATGTCGCTCTGAACGGACCGGATAATGTCCGGCACGGATTCATGGGATATGAGCGATCGGGCCATTCCCAGATGGGACTGGAGTTCATCCAATGCGCCATAGGTCTTCAGCCGGGGATCGTCCTTGTAGACGGCTTCACCGTTCAGAATGCTGCTTTGACCTCGATCTCCGCGTCTGGTGTATATTTTCATTTCGAGAGGAATACCGTTCATGCCGCCTCAGCTTTCAAGGCCTCGAAGTTGAACGCTTTCAAAGTTGTCTTTCATCGATATCGATGTGGTCGATAATCCCAACAATCGTAGCATCCACCGGACACTGATCGTCATCAACCGCCCGGCGGGCGCTGCTGCCGCGGACCAGGATCACTCGCTCCCCCACACCGGCGCCCACGGCGTCCACCGCTACAAGGGGGTCTCCTTGAGGCGACTCGCCCTTCAGATCGAGAGGCTGGACGATCTGTATTTTACTGCCTACGAGCCGTTCGTGTTTGCGCGTGGCCACCAGAGTACCGATTATGCGCCCAATCTGCATTTAAGCTGTACCTCCTGCCGGTTTATGCATGATCATCCCCCAGGACGATTGCGACATGGTGTTGACTCGCCAGATCCCTAGCCAGCGGCGTGACAAGCGACCCGGGCGGTAAGATCAGATCGGCGCCCAGGCTCCGGGCGTAGACTATATCGGCGGCTGTTACGGTTCTCTTCTGGTGCCGGATCTGCGAGCGGACGGAACCATCTACGACCTTCGACGATTCACTTTCCGTACGCTTGTCCACAGGCAAAAGGTCGTTAACCACGGATCTCAGTTCCGACGCTCGGGTCACTCGACAACCATAGGAGTCCAGTGTTTTCAGTCTGTGAAGAACAGCCTGCTCCAGTGCGGGAGTTGCGTACCGGAAACCGAGATGCCTGCGGCCGCTGTCGGGTCCGGGATCTACTCCGTCACAAGCAACGGCTACCGGTTTTCCCAGGAACAGGGCATGCAGTATGAGGTTGGTTGCCGGATTGTCGGCGATGAGCAAGGATACTTTGGACAAAGTATTCACGCTCAGAAGGGGAACAACCACACCACACGCATCCTGCAGGGCGCCAAGCCACTTATCATGGGGCACGGAGTCGATGTGGGGAAAACCTTTCAATTGATCCTCGATCGATCCGCCGTAGAGCTGCCCGGCGGATTCAGAGAGGCACAATTGCGCCCGGAATCCGTCCAGAATCAGGGACCGCACTTGACGGAGGGCCTCGGAGAACGCGACGGTAGCGCCGGTAAACACGAAGATCAGTGTACCCCGACCCCCGTCGGCGCCCAATCGCGCGGCCAATCGTTCCATTACACGGGTCACGATACGTTGGATCTGTTCTTCTTCCATGCTACTCCGTCGTGCGGGGCGCAGCCCCGACTGTCTTGCCGGAACAGCTTAAGGCGATGCCCAAGGGAGTAACGAGTAAGGGCTTCTCCGGCAATGCCACTTCCAGACCGGTTTCTTCCCTCATCACGCTCTCGATATCTGGGAATTGACTTGTCCCCCCGACGAGATACAGCGTTTGCACAGGATGTTCCCGCAGGTGGGTCAAGACAATGCTGGCCATCTTCTGGAATACCGGCCGCACCATTGGGAAAAGATCTTTCTGGCGGACCGGGTCCGTCTTAAGCGCCTCCGCTTCCTGAACGTCGATGTGAAAATGCCCTGCAATAACAAGATCCAAATGAATGCCGCCCGTCGGTTCATCAGCGGCGTACACGACCTCTCCATCCTGGATGACCGAAATGCCCGTTGTTCCTCCGCCGATGTCTACAACCGCTCCGTCCGTGATCTCGAGGACCAATGATGCAGCGGTGGGTTCGTCGATGAGTCCGGCCAATTCGAGTCCAGCCGCTTGCACCACATTGCCGAAGGCCTGGGTATTTCGGCCGGAAATACCGGGAGGATATGCGGCGGACGCCGCTCGGATATCGAACCCTGCATTCCGGATGGCGGCCACCTGTTTCCGCAGGGTGGCGACAGCGCCCACATAGTCCAGAACCAGCCCGTCCCGCACACTGGTTCCGCTTCGAGTAAGCACACCGGCCACCGGTTGTCCCTTGGCGTCCACCACCGCGGTGACGATATACGCCGTACCCAGGTCCACTCCCGAGTATAGAGTCCCTTCGGGTCGCGCGCCTCCGTTCAGGCTAAGGGCGCTTTCAAAGGCTGCTATGCGCCCGTTCGCGGCTTCACTGATCATGCTTCTTCCCACGGGCGCGCCTATTTTTCTTTTCCCGTTATGGACTTGATGGCTGTTTCGGCAGCGTCCGCACCCCGTTCCACGTCCGAACGCTTTCCTCCGAGATATAATCGTCCCACGGCCCCATACGTACGGCAGTCCACCAGTGTGACGGGAGCGTTCTTTTCGGCCTCGTTCGCCGCCAGCGAGATGTACGCCGCCGGCTGCACCTCGAGAGTGTACAGGTCCTGACCCGGCAGCAGCATGGATGCGAGCCGGGATACGTTGACCATCTGGGCATGGTACGGATTTACTTTGTGTATGATCTGTGAATTCAGTATCTCGGGTTTTAGGCGGTCCTTCACGGTCATGCCGAGGGCCTTTAGAAGCGCGCCGCCGGAATGCTTGACTTCCTCCTGGGCCTCGGAGTGAAACTCGAGCACACCGAAGTGCCGTTCCACCACCAATAGCCCCGGCCTGACGTTCGCCGCTTTGACCGCCGCGTCTACCGCGATGTTGATGGCCACCCCCGGAGATATTTCCACCAGAATAGCGGCCATGCCCGGAACGGGGATGTATCCCCTCGCATTGGCGCCCACATAGGCGGCGTATTGGGGCTGCAGCCGATCCAGGTATACGTAGGCGCGAAGCTCTGCCATTACGTGCTCCTTAGTCTTTTCTCAATCGGTTAATAAAACGGTTACCCTCGTCGGAAGCGTCGCCGTGCCTGCGGAAATGCCATCATCTCGCATCCCGGTGGGACTCCGGCTCAGCTTTTCTTTCCGGTTTTCCTTTTCTTGGCTTTGGTTGTTTCCCGCGCCTCCTCGCTCTTCTTCGCTTTGGGAGGCTTTTTCTTTACCTCCGCGGGTTTCATTTCAGCGGGGGCTTCGGCCGCCGCCTCATCGATTCCCACAGCCTTTTCCTCGGAAGGTTTTTCAACAGGAGGTGAAGCGGGCTTGGACTCGGGTCCCGGCCTGCCGGTAAGCGGACGACCGGGCAGGGTCAATTCGAGCTGAGGGTCCGGCCTCGGTATCACGTGTACGGAGACGACCTTTCCAATCCTTCTTGCCGCCGCCGCCGCCGCGGTAACCGCCGCTTTCACCGCAGCCACTTCCCCTCTGAACTGAATGGTGATGAGCCCCGCTCCTGCGCGGCCATAGGGGAGCAAAGCAACATTGGCAGCCTTGGTCCCCGCGTCGGCGGCCTCGACGGCGGCGGTCCATCCCAGAGTTTCGATCAGTCCGAGGCTCATGTTTCTCATGGATATCCCCTAGCGATTCTCCAGGATAAAGTTCACGATACGGTTGACGAGCGCCTCCACTTCGTCTTCCGGAGGGTTCGATGAATTCTCCTTGGTGACACTGCCGATCGATGCTCTGTCCAGGACCAAGGGCTGCCTCTTGACCAGTCGGGCGGCGTTTGTCCCCAAGCGGCGCAGTTCGACCGGGGTAAAGTCGTCGTCCTGCAACAGGAGGAACGGTTTTTCCTTAAGAAGGTCGCGATGCAGCAGGATCGCCTTCCGTCCGGTCCCGTCCAGTCCGATACCCACGTCCAGAGGAGAACCTTGAGCCGCCTGTCTGGCGAGATCATCCGCCGAGCCGGCGGAGAACTCCTGAACTCTTACCGGAATCCCCTCTTCCTCCAGACCCCAAAGCACGGGATTCATCGACCGTTCCGATACCGGAGCCAGCATCCACAACCAGACCGCCGGGCGTTCACTCTCTTGTGCCAGGTTCGTCAACACGTTGGGCTACATCTCGTTTTCTTCCGCGTACTTGAGCACGAGACCCGTGGCTACCGCATTACGCGGTCCTTCGATGCCTCGGACGTTGGCCTTGCCCGTGACCACGCCGTATTCCACCAAGGCGTCGGAGATCATCCGGGGAATCTCGAAATCGAGCGCGGATCCACCGACCATCACAACGAAGCTGATGAGCCGGATGTTTTCTGCGGGAGCGACTTTTTTCAGCGCTCGCAGAGCGTTCTGCACAAAGACCTTTCTTTTGGCCCTTCGCCGAACTTCGAGGATCCTTCTAAGTGGCGCGTTCGTCTCCAACGGAATCGGCCCCTCGTCGGAGAGCGCAACCACCCTTCCGAAAAAGCGCGGCTCCAGAGCCTGATCAAAAAATTGAACGGAGCCGTCTTCATGACGCATGTTGAAGAGGGTCTCCACTTTGGCAAGCGGGTGGCGTTTGATGCTTTCCGCCAGCTCACGGTTTTCCAATCCCAGTTCCGTGTCGATCAGCAAGGTAACCATATCGCCGGCGCCGGCCAGATGGATGCTCCTCATTTCGCCGGATTCGCTGAGGAAGGACGCATCGGTGGAGCCTCCTCCAAGGTCGAGAACGGCGATGGGGGCCCTGGTGCCGGGGGTCGTGAGGGCGCCCCGTATAGCCATCTCCGCTTCGACCCCGCCCACGGCAACGGGCACCGAGATTTCATCCTCGAGCCGGGTCGCCAGTCGCTGCATGGGAAGTCGATGAGTTTCCACCATGGCCGCCAAACCCACGGCGTTTCCCATGGTATACTCCCCTGCCAGACCTCCCAGCACTTTCTGGGGTTTGAGGGTATCCACCGCCAGAATGTCCCGCACCTGAATGGCGCTCGCAGGTTGATCCGTGAGCTCGGCCACTAGGCACCGTACGTTCTCGATCATACCCCCCACGTTGGTTCCCGGCTCACCCCGGATTTCCTCGAGAGGGGCCACTTCGGCCACCCGTTGCATGATGGCTTCAGCCCCTTCTTCCACTCGGACCTCCGTCTTTCGCTTGTGTCCCACAAGTCCGAGCGTTCCCGCCGGAATTCTTCGCTCCTGGATCTCCCCCCGAGGGGTTTTGATCACCACGGCGCTTCGAGTTCCCATCAAGGCCCTCGCAACGGGCACGACTTGCCTGGTCTCTTCAGGATCGAGTCCAAAAAGGGTGGCGATGTCGTACGTGTTGGAGAGCTTGTCCACCGACTTTCCCGGCCCCGCCACTTCGACGGCTGCGAGCATTCCGACGGGTACGCGGTCCATGAGTTTGACCTCGTCCACGATGGGTATGGGGCGCTTGAGTCGATTGACAATGAGAACACCATCGTCGTTTTGGACGATGGCTCCGGCGATGGCGAGGCCGTCCGCCATGGCTTGATTGATCCTGGAGGCGGCCTCCCTGAAGTCCACCGTGCCCGGAACAAGTACGATCCAATGCCGGTCGGATACCGCGGAATCGAGGTGTTCCAGCGGAATGGTGGCTCCGAGACCCAGCCCTAATCCTCCGGGGGTCGCCGGATTGTGTCCTATCATTGCCGATTCGGTGATCACGGTTTCCGTAATCGTTTCCATGGCCACATCGCCGATAACCGGGGTGGCTTCGTTGAGCAGGATACGCCCGAGGTCTTTGCGTGAAAGGTTCAGAGGAGCCAGAGCTTCATCCAGCGCATGGATGACGCCCATGGCATTCTGAATCGTGCCCTTCATTCCCACGGTCCTGACGAGGGAACTGGACAGAAACCGCATGTCCTGTCCCGGGGTAAGCAGGCCTATGGCAACTTCGGTCGTGTTATTACCTACGTCAACTCCCGCGATGTAAGCCATACGTTTTCAGCCTTTAATCCTTACGCAAGCGCCCTCGTTTTTCGTAGGCTTCCGCGGCCTCCCGGACCAAACTGGCGCAGACTTTCGCTTGGTATTCGGTTTCCAACTCCTTGGCGATATCGAGTAATTCCTGTTTGGTGGACCGATACGGTCGCAGGGCATTGTACATTTCCAGCACCCGCGCATCGGGAATCCGGGTCATCTCGGCGGCTCTCCGCAAGTTTGAAGCCAGCCTGGGACGGTGCACGCTTTCCGCGATCTGGGCTTGGTATTCCAGGGTCTCGGGACGCGTCTTGACGTCATCGAACTGGATTTTCCCGGAGATCACCTTTTCCAGGGTAATGTCGTCTAGACCCATTCCACCGGCGGACTTGACCAGATCCGGCCTTTTAATTGCCAGAGGGTAATCGCGGCCGGCGTCCAGTTTGTCTCCGGATGGTTTTCCGGAAACCGCCTTCCCGGAGCCGCCCTGTAAAGCGGCCATAACTCGCTTCACAGCCTCCGCGATTTGATCGGGCGTAACATTGAGTCCTTTCGTCTCGGCCATTCGTTTTACCTCTTTGGATAGTTGTTGCTCACTCGTCGTGTGCGTCCGTGGTTGCGGGTCGAAACACGGCCTCCTCGATAGAGGAACGTCGTGCCCGGCCTAGAGCTGAACCTGCATCTCGACGCTGGGCGCGCCGCCCTTTACGTACTGGACCTCCTTGTTGTGAAGCAAGGCGGCGAGGCCCTGGTACTTGGGTCGAGCCATGGGATCGTTTCGCACCGGCACCGGAGCGGGACTCTCTCCCTTGGCGTACTTGGCGGCATTGCGTCCGATGGCGCGAAAGGTCTCCCGCTCCACGAGCGGCGACTGAGAAAACAGCTCGAGGTTTTGGAGCGGGGGGAGATCTTTTTGGTGGATGACCGTGGTTCCACGGGAAATAATCCCGATGCCGATCCCCGATCCGCTCAGTTTGGCGGCTTCATGGGCTACAAAACCAACGTCCGCCGTTTTGTTCACTTTGACGAGACGAGACTTGAGTCCCTCTTCTTCAATGCCCGCCATCACCTCTCGAAGTACGTCTCGATGAGGAATTTTGATAATGGTTTGTGTCATGACCGTACCGAATGCGGGCGGCAAACCGATGACCACCTCGTTTCTGTCCGTCCCGCGCCTGGCCGGGCCAAGTTCCTTGAAGTTCAAGGGAGATGCGACTTCCGTGGACGCCGTCTTCTTCTCTCCCTGCATCTGCTGCAGAACTTCGAGAATAATTTCTTTCACTAATTCTTCGGAAATATTCATCTGTTACTACCTCCCTGGCCGATCCTAGACATCTTCGGGACTGATGGCCTGTGGGATATTTTTCAGTATTTCCCACCTCTCGCCTTCGAGTCGATACCCGGAGCCGGGGCCCTCATAGTCGTTGGGGTCGTTGACCGCGCTCAACACCTCGAAACGATCATCAAAGATGGCCGAGGTATGGAGATAGTCGCCCGAAACTTTCTGCTTCAGCATGGTAAGAACGCCCTGGGCCACATCTTCGAATCCGTGTTTTGCCAGAGCCTTCACAACATCCAGCCCGTTTCCGTTGCGCTTCATGAAACTCTCGATGGCCTTCAAGTCCTCCGGAACGTTACGATCCGGCAGGTCCTTGCTTCCGTGCGCATACGTGGCTGCTTCGACTTCTCCGTCCGTGATGGCCGGCAAGACGAGTTCCTTGAACACGGCCTGGATGGCCCTAGCCGCCTTGTTACGGATTTCGATGACTTCATCCTCCGTTACCGGTCGCAATCCGCCGTCTACCTGAAGATCCCGCTGCAAGACCAGCCAGTCGTCGTAGTCGTCGCAGTCGTGGGTGGATCCGGCGAACATGTTGTCGTAGTTCGGCACACTGCTGTAGCCCGAAACGATGAGGTCGGTTCCAGGCAGAAACTGCATCAGCATACGAGCGGTGTTGCGAATGGGGGAATGGGTGAAGGTCTGGTCATTACCCGAGGCCACCTCCAGATCCATCAACACCGTGGCCACGTTTTCCGCCAGCACGGCGCGAATACCCGCAGGAACCGCTCCGGGAACGCCGATACAACTGATGGAGCCGTTCTGCAGTCCCTGTACTCCCGCTCCCTTGGCGATCATCACGCAACGGATTTCGTTGTACAGCATGGACTTGCCTTCCGCGTAGCCCATCTGCACCTCGGAACCCGTTCCCGAGGTAAATCGCATCTTGATCCCGCGGGAAGCATAAGCGGACGCCAGAAAAGCCTTAGACCAGGGTGTGTCGTCCCCGTCGACGAAAACCTGCTCCGTACCGTAGACCGACACCGTTTCCGCATAGGCGGTCAATCCCCGCATGCCCATGGAGAGTTCGAGCGCTTCTTCAACGGCGCACTGGGTGATCACCCCCGGGCGGCCCGTTTGGGAGCCCACCAGAATGGACAGGGCGTTCATCGGCGCGTATCTTCCAACACCAACAGTAGTTTCCAGTTCGCTGAATCCCCGGAACGCCGCCTCCGCCGCATCCGCAGCCAGAAGCACGGGCGTATCCTTGAGGTTGGTTACGTGGGCCTGGTTGGACGGGGTTCTGCGCGGTCGGAGCTTCTGCATGGCCATCATGAGTTCGACGACGTTCATCCGGTTCAGAGTGTCGACGATCTTGGCCGGGGTCATGCCCACGGACAAACGTACGATCTCCGATCGGGGCACATTGATGTCCACCAGCATCCGAGCGAATTTTTCGGAATCGAGGGCCATGGCTTCTTCCGCCACGGAAGTATCGACGCAATGATCGGCGATCCACGCCTCGATGAGATCGAACTCCGCGCGGGGTTTGCCGTCCAGTTCCACCACTTTCCCGTTTTCAATCTTGATTCCGGGCTTTGGATCGTTGGGGCTGTTCATGGCGACCAAGCCCACTTCGATCCATTCCTTGATGAATCCGTCCTTATTAACGGGACGTTCAGCGAGCACTTGGAAGCGTTTTTGCTTCTTACTCATGGATGCCTCCTCTCGCCTAAATGTAGGGCGTGGTCACGGATTTGGGTTCTTGGCCCCAGGCGCCCAATAGTTTCACTCCGACCTCGCGACCGGACATTACAGCCTGTCTCACGGCTCCCGAGTCGCCCGAGACCCAGATCATCACCTCGTTCGTCAAACTGGTTCCTTTTGCCGGAGATGCATAGCCGACCACCTCCACGTCCGCCGCTTTGACGGCCGTATCGATCATCAGCACGCCGATCACGGCAGGCGCCCCGAGGATCAGACCAAAAGCCTTGCCCTCCGGAGTCTTGAACACGTGATTCAGACATCTGCTGGCTCGGGCCGTGTACTGCAGCTCGAGGTGGCCCTGATCGTTGGCGTAGACGTCGCCGAAGTATTTAGGTAAGACCTCGAGGGTCACCTCGACCGCGCGCCGGGCGTCCGACACGTCTTCGGCTCCGAAGATGATCAAGTTACCGTGGCCTGCGCCGCCCTTGGTATCCCTGGGCATCTCGACAGCCACGATCTCCGTGTTCGTTGCTTTGACGCCATCGTCCGCCGCCATGATTTGCGGTCCGGCTCCCACGCGGCCGCCGATGACGCCGATGGATCGGTACTTGGGATCAATACCCATGTTTGCGTGAATAATGGGGTCCAGGTTGGCGATCACGATCCCCAAAGTTTCGCCCAGGCCTACGCCCACGTACTCGGTCACTTGAATGAGATCTTGCGCCGATGGGCCTGGATTGGCCTTCGCGACTTCCTTTTTTGCGGCCTCCTTGGCGGGAGCGGAACCAACCCGCTTCATAACTTCGGCCATGACTCTGTTGATCAATTCATCTTGCATGTACTGCCTCCTCCTGGTTTTGTCCTAATCGCAAGACGACCCAGGACCGATGGTTACGGTTTTGTGGGCTGGGGCTGGGGTAGGATCTGCTCCACATCCTGATGCGGTCTGGGGATCACGTGCACGGAGACGACCTCGCCGACCTTTGCGGCTGCGGCGGCTCCGGCGTCCGTGGCTGCCTTGACGGCGCCAACGTCTCCTCGCACCATGGCGGTAACGAGGCCGGCGCCTATCCTTTCCTGACCCACAAGAATCACGTTGGCCGCTTTTACCATGGCGTCCGCAGCCTCGATGTTGGCGACAAGGCCTCTAGTTTCGATCATTCCGAGTGCTTCCTTAATCATATGAAATCCTCCTGGCCATTCAGACGATCGCACCGTCCCCGAAAGGGACCGTCTTCGATTTCTCCCCCTCTTTCTCGGACGGGATTACCACGAGCGCCTCTATTGTATAGTCCCGAAACAGGGGTTCACAGCCGTCGAGTGCTCCTGCGGAACGTCCGCGTCTCCCACCTCAATCGGCAATGTCCCCGGATTTCGGAATAATGGGCGGCGTCCGGCGATCCTTTGAGGATCGCCTCGACGGACGCTGCCGCTAATAACGAACGGTTTAAAGACCCTTGTAATAGGTTCCGAGGGCATCGGCAGCCCAGATCGCCGCTTCGACCGCGTCCGCCGTTACGGGGAACCAGGTGGCATGAATGGTTTCGCCTTGCGCCGTTGTGGCCTCGGCCACCTTCCTGATCTCTTCGCGTGTCGGGTTGTGTACGCCCATGTCCGCGAGACAGATGGGGAGTCCAACGGTGCTGCAGAAGTAGATCACTTCTTCGATGTCATCTTTGGGCCTCCCTTCCATCACCAACTGGGTGAGGGTCCCGAAAGCCACTTTCTGACCGTGGAGTTTGTGGTGAGAGGCTTCGAGCACGGTGAAGCCGTTGTGTACCGAATGGGCTCCGGCGAGGCCTCCGCTCTCGAATCCCAGTCCGCTCAGAAGCGTGTTGGCTTCGACAACCGCTTCCACCGCCGGCGTTACCACCTTGCGCTCGACCGCCAGTTTCGCCGACAGACCGTGCTCGAGCAAGGTGTCATAGCAGAGCCGCGCCAAGGTGTACGCGGACAGGGTGGGGGGGCATCCCCCGGTCAACACATTGGGCTTGCAGCTCTTGTTGCACGTGTCTGCTTCCCAGAAAGTGGCCAGCGCGTCTCCCATGCCCGACACCAGGAATTCCACGGGTGCGTTGGCCACAACCTCCGTGTCCACCAGCACACAGTTCGGATTGGCGGGCAACACCAAATATCGTTGGAACACGCCGCTTTCCGTGTAGATCACGGACAGGGCCGAGCAGGGCGCATCCGTAGCCGCTATGGTGGGAACGACGATGATGGGTATCTTCATTTCGTGGGCCGTCGCTTTCCCGGTATCGATGACCTTGCCGCCGCCCGCCGCGATAATGATGTTGGCGCCGTTCGCTTTGGCTATGCCTACGAGGCGGTTGATCTCTTTGTCGCAGCACTCGCCCAGGAAAGCTTCCTGATGGCTCCCGACGCCGTTGGCGTCCAAACTGGCTTTGATCGCGCTTCCGCAGGTGGCTAGAGCCTTCTTGCCACCCGTTACCAAAGCCTTGGTTCCCATTCTTGCCGCATGCACACCAATTTCCTTGATGGCGCCGGCGCCCTGAACGTACCGACCAGGTGCAATCAGCATTCGGCTCATGTTGTCCCTCCCTTATGGTTTATTGTTTCGAGGTACGGATAAACCAGGACTTTCGGTTTACTTGTCCCTGGTGTCCATGCTGGTTCGGCTGAAACGCTTTTTGGGGAATGGAAATCGGTTCAGCTTCACCACTATCGAAAAACGACCCTACGTCAAGCGATTGGCCGTGTAGGGCATCCGACGTACTGAACAACGCTGCCGATCTGTCTGGTTGGATCTCCCTCACCGGTGTCGGCCCACGACCCGACAAGGACACATTCCCATAAGAGCACAACACTCCGTCAAATTGTATCCCTCAAAAGGATGAAATCTCTCCCTCAGATGGGGTATTTTTGGGGGAAGGGGAAACGCAGGAGCACTCGAAAGGGAAGACGCTGACTCCTACGCCGTGTTGTGTCGGCCGATGGGATCATTACGGGAGCGTCCGGTGAACCAGAAAACCGGTCGATTTCTACCTGCCGGACGTCTGAACGCGAATGTTTCTACCGAATGAACGAAAAAGTCAAGGGAATTTTGAGACGCGAGACCGCCTTCGGGCACGGTTCCTTCCTGCGCGGGTCCGTCGGCGAAGTGGAAGCACGTCAGCGCTTACCATGAAACACCGGGGGGTTGCTTTTCAAGCTTTTAACAGGAGTTTGTTTGAAAGATCCGTTTCTTCGGGTATGATTCAGGAGCCGACGAGGGGGGAATCGGAAGCCGCAAGATCCCATATAGAAGGAGCACTCCAATGATCTCATTCGTGCATGCAGCGGACATCCACCTGGATAGTCCGCTACGCGGACTGCAGCAGTATCCCGGCGCGCCCGTCAGCGAAATCCGGGGGGCCACGCGCAAAGCTCTCGAAAACCTCGCCAACCTGGCCATCGAGGAATCCGTCTCGTTCGTCTGCATTTCAGGAGACCTGTATGACAGTGATTGGAAAGATTACAATACAGCTCTGTTTCTTGCAAACGTCATGCGTCGTCTCAAGGAAGCCGATATTCGGGTTTTCTGGGTAAAGGGAAATCATGACGCCGAAAGCCGGATTACACGAAGCCTGAACATGCCCGAAAACGTCCGGATGCTCTCTTCTCGAAGGCCGGAAACCGTTGTTTTGAACGATCTAAAAGTTGCGATTCACGGTCAGGGATTCGCCCATGCTTCCGTTCGTGAGGATCTATCGAAGGCGTTTCCCGAAGCCGTGCCCGGGTGCTTCAACATTGGGATGCTCCATACCAGCCTCACGGGACGACCCGGTCACGAGAATTACGCCCCCTGCTCCGTCAACGGATTGGCCTCCAAGAAGTATGATTATTGGGCCCTGGGTCACGTTCATCAATGGGAAATCGTCAGCAGAGATCCGTGGATCGTCTTTTCCGGTTGCATTCAAGGGCGAAATGTTCGGGAAGCCGGGTTGAAAGGATGCGCTCTGGTGGAAGTCGACAATGGGGAGGTCGTCGCCGTCGAGCAAAGAACACTCGATGTTTTTCGCTGGGGAATCTGTCACGTGAACGTCGAGGGCGTCGAAAGTCCTGAAAGACTGGTTTCCATGGTAGCCGGGAACGTGCAAAAAGAGGTGGACGGAAACGGCGGTAAACCACTGGCCGTCCGAATTGTGCTCGTCGGCGCTTGCCGCGCTCATGACAGGTTGTCGCGTAATCAGGGACGGTGGATCAACGAAGTTCGGGAGGCCGTGACGGACTCGAGCGGAGGACTCGCCTGGGTCGAGAAGGTTGCCCTGCGGACGGTCCCGGCCATGGATCTGAGTATGCTTTCCCAAAGAGACGACCCCATCGGGGACATTGTAAAACATGTGAACGAACTCTGCAGGGACGAGAATAAGCTCGCCCAACTCGCCGGTGAATTGGAGCCGCTGCAGGATAAGCTGCCCCATGACCTCCTGGACGGACCTGACGCCTTTGATCCCAAAAGGCCCGAGGTACTTCGATCGCTCCTGCAAAGTGCGCGAGACCTTCTGCTGTCACGACTGTTGGAGGAAGAACATTCATGAGATTATGCCGTATCGATCTCCAGGCGTTCGGCCCGTTTTCCGATCTTTCGCTCGATCTCTCCGGAGGACGGGAGGGAGTCCATATCATATACGGTCCTAACGAAGCGGGAAAAAGCTCGGCCCTGAGGGCTTTATCCAGCCTTTTGTACGGCATACCCCGCGATACGTCCGATAATTTCATTCACGCAAACCCGGACCTCCGCATAGGAGCATGCCTGCGGCGTTCGGACGGAACGGAAGTTCGATTCATTCGCAGGAAAGGCAACAAGAACACTCTGCTGGACGCGGGTGAAAACCCGCTGGACGATCGAACTCTCGAACCCTTTCTGGGCGGCGTTCCGTTGGAGATCTTCAAGACCATGTTCGGGATCAGCCATTCGGAACTCGTGCGAGGGGGAAATGAAATTGTCGCCGGCGGAGGCGACCTCGGCGAGGCGCTGTTTTCCGCCGGCATGGGGGGCGCGCGACTGCGCCGTATCCTTGAAGATCTGGATTCGGAAGCGGACCAGCTTTTCCGGCCCCGGGGCCAGAACCAGACCGTCAATGCAAACGTCCGCGAGTACCTCGAACTCTCGAAAAGAATGAAGGAAATGTCCCTTTCATCCAGCGACTGGCAGCATCACTCGAAAGCGTGGCAAGAGGCGCTTGCCGGGAAGAAGGATCTTGAAACCGCACTGAATGACGATCGTGTGGAACTCGAGCGGTTGAGACACCTCGAGGCCGTTCTTCCCATTGTTGCGGAAAGAAAGGAAGTCCAGGCCCGCGTCGAGGCCATGGGTGAAGTGATTGTTCTGGACGAGGATTTTCCGCAGCATCGCAAAGAGTTGTTTCGGGACCTCGATCGGACGAGAAGGACCGCGGATCAGATCGGTATCGAGATCGGAGACCTGGAAGAGAGGATGACGAGGCTGGAGGTTTCCGAAGATCTGCTCGCTCGAGAGAAGGTCATAGCGGAACTCCACCAGGATCTCGGTAAATATCTACAGGCCAGGCGAGACTTGCCTGACGTGCGCTCGTCCATGGAGCAATTTTGGAAAGAGGCCCTTTCCATACTGGAAGAGCTGCGGCCCGGGGCTAAACCCGACGAAGCCGAAAAACTACGCTTGACCGTGGCTCAACGCGTCAAGATCAGCGATACGGCGGGCCGGTATCAAGCCTTTGCTCAAAAGAGAGAAGCGGCTGAGAAAAATGTAAGCGAACACAGTAGAGAGCTGAAGGAAGCCGAGCAGCGTCTGGCGGCCCTGCCCGGATCCATGGACACGGCCGCTCTGGTGTCGGCTATTCGACCGGCGCGCGCGGAAGGACCGCTGGACCGGGACCTCGAGACGGCGGCGGCGGATTGTGAGCGTCTTTCCGAGCAGGTTTCCCTTGAACTGAAGCGGTTGTCCTTGTGGTCCGGCGGACTGGAGCGACTCGAAACGCTCGCTGCTCCCGCGCCGGAGACCATAGATCGGTTCGATGAAGAATTCTCGGAGGTGAACAGGCGCATCGAACAGGCGCGGGAACGCTTCGAAGAAACCGCCCGAAGCCGTGCCGAGACTTTGCGGCGTAAAGAGGAGGCGGCGCTTGCCGGTGAGGCGCCTACCGAGGAAGAACTGAATAAAGCCCGCCAACACAGGGACGCGGTTTGGGCGAGGGTTCGAGAAGCCTGGTTGGAGGGGATCGGTGATCCGGGTGTGGAAGCAGCCGACGGTTCGGAGACTACCTTGTCACACGCTTACGAACAGAGTGTGGCCGAGACCGACGCTATCGCCGACCGTCTCCGGCGGGAGGCGGATCGGGTGCTCTTGCACGCCCGCCTGACATCGGATCTGAACAGCGGTAAACGTATGATGGATGCCCTTCTTTTGGAAAAGGAGAAATGGTCCGCCGCCCTCGATACTCTCCGACAGGAATGGAACGCCTGCTGGAGGGAACTCGACGGAGAACCGCTTTCGCCTCGCGAGATGAGACGATGGCTGCAACGGCAAACCGGCCTTGTTCAGAAAGCGGAATCACTCCGACAGAGCCGTGCTCGAGTTCAAAACCTGCGAAATCGAATGTCCGGGCATATATCCGCCGTATCGAACGCCTTGAAGCGCGTGGGCCGGGCGGTTCCGGAAGTGACACGCCTGGACGGCCTTTTGGAGGTTGCCGAGAAGCTCCTTGAAAACGCGGCGGAATTGGAACGGGAACGGAAGGCCCTTCAGGAACGGATAACGAAAGGCAGAATAGCGCTGGAAGCCGCCTTGAACGAACAACGTCAGGTTGTTGACCATCTGGAATCCTGGAACCGGGAATGGCGGTCCGTGTTAAAGGATGCGGGACTTGAGGAAACGATGAGCCCGAAGGAAGCCAACATGGTGGTCGAGAGTATCCGGAGGCTCCAGGAGAACGTCAAGCTGTCCCGCAGCAACGGCGAACGCGTCGAAAAAATGACTGCATATACACTTGGATTCGATAAGCGCGTTGATGAAATGGCGAAACGATGCGCTCCGGATCTTACGGATGCGCCCGCGGAACAGATCGTGTCCGAACTCAACGCGCGGCTTTCGAGATCACAGAAGAACGCCGCGTCCCTGGAACAGATCCGCCGTCAATTCGGCGAAAAAAAGAAAACCCTCGAAGCGCTGCTGCATCAGGCTGAAGAGCACCAGTCCGCCATTGTGGAAATGTGTACTTCAGCCGGTGTCGATTCGGCCGAACATCTGGAAACGGCGGAGCAGAGGTCCATCAAGGCAAGGGGGTTAAGACAAAAACTCAGCGAACTCGAAGCCCAACTGCGAACCCACAGCAGGGGAGGCACGGTGGAGGATCTCCTGACCGAACTCGAGCAAACGGACGCAGATGCGATTCCGGTGCTGATTCGAAACACCAGGCAGCGTGTCGAGGAAAAAGAGCAGCGCATTCGAGATCTGAGTGAAACCGTTATTTCCGAGCGTCTGGCTCTCGATCGAATGGATGGCCGACACGACGCCGCGGAAACATGGGAAAATGCCCAGTCGGTTCTCGCGGCCGTTCGTGACGCGGCGGAGCAGTATTCCCAAGTCCGCCTGGCCGCCGCCATTCTCCGGAGAGAACTGGAATTCTACCGCAAAAAAAGTCAGGGGCCGCTGTTCGCCCGGTCCAGCGAACTCTTCAGGCATCTAACCCTTGGTTCCTTCGAAGGACTTTCGACGGATTACGACCGGAAAGACACTCCGATCATAGTAGGGGTGCGTCCCAGCGGCGAGCGAGTCCGCGTGGACGGCATGAGCGCGGGTAGTTGCGACCAGCTCTACCTGGCGCTCCGGCTGGCGGGCATCGAGCAGCACGTGGGAGCCAACGAGCCGATCCCTTTTGTTGTAGATGACGCACTGATCAATTTTGACGATGAACGCGCCGGCGCCGCTCTCGATCTGCTGGCGGATCTATCGAAAAAGACCCAGGTCGTATTTTTCACCCACCACACCCATTTGCTGGAGCTGTCCCGGATGCGTATCAAGTCCGATACGCTCTTCGAGTACCGGCTCGAACGGTAGGCGGCCGGCGCATGGCGGATGTGCACCGAGCGATCGGGAACCGGTATGGAGTAAATCCTGCTTCAGGAATCGACAAGGGAGTGTCGCCTTTTCTGAGCAGTAGTAGAGGGCCTTTACAGCGTTCGCGCCATCCGAACCATTCCCGGCGACCCGATTTCAGCCTCGAAATCGGGGTCCCGTTTCTCGTCCAGTATCTGGAATCCGTGTTTTTCATAGGCGCGCTGCGCCTGCGTGTTGCCGATGTACATATTGATCTGGGCGCATCGAAACCCCAAACGCCGGCCTTTTTCCATGATTTCTTCGAGGAGTCCGCTGACGATGCCTTTACGTCGGAATTCCGGCAGGGTGGCCACGCTGTCGATAATCCAGGCCCCCTGAACGTCGTCGGGAATGCAGCCCAAAACCCGCGCCGCCCGGCGATTCATTTCCTTCTCCCGGAGCGCGATGTCTCCCCGTTCTTTCATCACTTCCTGTAGGGCCAGGCGCAGGGCGTCGTATCCCATGACCCGCGGGTCGTATCCTCCCAGTCCCGCTGCCGGGTTGCCGTCAGCCTCCGCGATGAGGTAGCACGCATGGTGAAACAGATGGGGCTTCACGGTGACGGCGAGCCGTTTCAAAAAGGCGAGGCAGGCTGTTTCCGGCTCTCCAAGGACTACCTCCCATATTCCGCGTTTGACATGGGCCCTTCCGGCTGTGAGAATGACCCACGAAAGAAAAGCGGCGTCACCCGGCCGGGCCGGTCGAATTTCCGTGCGCATCGAAGTGCTCCGTTAAATGTTCAAAGCCGACACAACGACCGATCCACGGTAGGATACCCTGATCGGAAACGAAATCCAACCCTCCGCAACGATCCGAATGAAGATCCGGCAAGTTCTCGATCCGTGGAATGGAATTCGTTTATGAATCAGATAGCCTCGAAGTAAAGGCGTATAGGCAAAGCCCGATCTGTAGTCGCGGGCTCCGAGGAGTTCTTTTGTGAGTGGAGTGTACCTCCGTATGTGTTGTTTTTACCCGTGCCGAAATCATGGAAAGGAGTCGAAAGGATGAACCGGGAGAAGAAAACGTTTAAGGCTGCGGCTGTTCAGATTGCTCCGGTGATGCTCGACCGGGATGCTACGGCGGAGAAGGTGATCAAGACGATTGAGAAATGTGGAAAAGAGGGCGTCGAGTTGGCCGTTTTTCCGGAGAGCCTGATTCCCGTGTTCCCCTACTTCGCCTGGTTGCGACCCCCCGTGGCCATTACCGAGTTGTTTGTGAAGCTGTACGAGCAGGCTGTCGTAGTTCCGGGGCCGGTCACGGAGGCGGTGGCATCGGCGGCCAAAAAATCCGGCGCCGTGGTGGTTCTGGGAGTGAACGAGAGAGAGGGCGGCACCTTGTACAACACGCAATTGATCTTCGATTCCGACGGATCTCTTCTTGGAAAGAGACGCAAGATCATGCCCACCTTTCACGAACGGATGATCTGGGGGTGGGGA
The DNA here is from genome assembly GCA_016208165.1 of Deltaproteobacteria bacterium. Classification (NCBI taxonomy): domain Bacteria; kingdom Pseudomonadati; phylum Myxococcota; class Myxococcia; species Deltaproteobacteria bacterium. The sequence goes on along the minus strand of JACQYL010000133.1, from coordinate 50,250 downwards.
GACGGCAGCGGATTAAAGGTCTACGATACGGCGGTAGGCCGTGTGGGGGCCCTGATTTGCTGGGAACACTACATGCCGCTGGCGCGCTACGCCCTCATGGCTCAGGGAGAACAGATCCACTGCTCTCATTTCCCGGGCTCCATGGGTGGGGACTTGATGTCTCAGCAGATCGATGCGGCCATCCGGCATCATGCCTTCGAGGCTGGAGCCTTTGTCGTCAACTCGACCGGATGGCTGACGGACCAACAAAAATCCGAGATTTGTTCCGACGAATCGTTTGTACGATACCTGAGAGGCGGTATCTGCACGGGTATTGTTACGCCTTATGGAAAATATATAGCCGGTCCTCTGGGCGAAGGTGAGGATATGGCCGTGGCGGAGATCAACCTCAAGGCGATTATTCGGCAGAAGAACGTCCTCGACACGGCGGGGCATTACGCACGCCCGGATATCCTCAGCCTAAGGATCGATCGGTCATCCCGGACCGTGATGGAGGAGAGGGGTCCGGCATTCCGGGAGCCGGCGGAAAAGCCCATGGAGCCGGGAGGGGATCCCGCCGACCCCGACGATTGCCGGCGATAGAGCGACTACCCGGCTGAGGGAAGCTCTAGGGTGTTTCCCTTGTTGGCGATTCGACACTCGGGGTCGTTGACAGAGTTTCTTTCTTGCGTTGAACATCTTAACGAGGAGCGGGAGCCGACTCATGAAGGACCACTCGGGAAAACGGGAAGAGCGATCACCCGAACCTGAAACACACGAACGGGAAGAGCGCGCGGATGGCGCGAACTGGTTCCTGTTTCGAGGGGACAGGCTCCTTGTCGAAAGAACAACGGGAACCTTGCCGACGACTTCGGATGTCGCCCTGCTCAAAAGGAGTTCTTCGGAGAAGCATTATTTGGGCCTCTTTTCCGGCCGGAGCTGTTACTCGGCGGACCTGGATATAAATGTGGAGCCGCCGGAGCGATGGGTGTTTCAGACTCTGAGGCAAATGTGGGAGACCTGGGACGAGGAGGTGTTCAATCAGGCCGGTTTGGCGTTTCAGATCGTCAATTGGCATCGCATTCGTCGTTTTTGCGGCCACTGCGGCAGCCGGCTTGAACAAAACTCCGAATCCACGGGCAAGACCTGTCCGGAATGCGGGCTGAGCCATTTCCCGCCGATTTCGCCGGCCATCATCGTAGCTGTGATCCGGAATCAAGAACTCCTCTTGGCCCGGGCCCACCGGCATCCGTCCGGCATGTACAGCGTTATCGCCGGATTTGTGGAGCCCGGCGAAACGCTGGAAGACTGTGTGAAGAGAGAAGTCAAGGAGGAAACGGGCGTTAACGTCAAGGATATTCGCTACTTCGGGAGTCAACCCTGGCCGTTTCCGCATTCCCTGATGATTGGATTCATCGCCGAATACGCCGGTGGTGAGATCGCGGTGGACGACGACGAAATCATGGACGCCGGTTGGTTCACGGCCGATAACCTGCCAAAGATACCTCCGAAAATCAGCATTGCCCGCAAACTGATCGACTGGTTTGTAGCTCGATCTACCGGTGAGAGATAAGAACAAGAGAGTTTTCGGTCGCTGCCTGCCGTTCGGGAATCCCGGCAACGCCTTGGCAACCTGAATGGCGGCTCCGGCGTCGTCCGCTTAGCCGTCAGCCCCAACCCGTTCGGCGAACTCGTGATGAAGGCTTTCCAGGAAACGCTGCCTAAAAATGTCGATGCCGACGTCGATCACCTCGAATCCGTCTCCTCTGAACAGGGTTCCCACCAGGTTCTTGCCGATGTTGTGCAGGTCGCCTCGGACGGTTCCGAGGACGATTTCCCCGAGAACAGCCCCGAGCTTCTTACAGGAATCCCACGAGCGCGAGCCCGTCCCTGAAAAACAGAAACGCGAACACCAGCAATGCCAGGCCGAGTGCTTTCATGGTGAACGTATACGCTTTGCTACTCAAAAAACGGCTGAATCGCCCTGCAATCAATGCCACTCCGGATAGCCTCTGAAGGAATACCGATTCAAATTGAAAAACGCAACCAGATAACCGACGACCGGTGCAAAGAAGTTTCATGCCTCGGCCCGTAAGGTTAGGTACATTCGGAATCGCATTCGTTTGAACGTAAGCGGCCCATTCAAATGATCGGACTGCTTTTGAGCTGTTGGTCCGACGTATTTGTTAAAGTTTTTTGACGGAAATCCGATATGATTTCCATCCGGAACGGCGTGGCGGGTCTGCTCGCGGATGTCACCCCAAAGAGGTGTTCAGCCGGCAGATCGGAACCAGCGGTGGAATCAAAGAAAGGAGGCGAACCGGAAATCGAAGTGACGGGTAGCATTGGTATCGGGCCTAATATTTAGGTTTTATTCTGAATGGTATGTAGAAAGGAAGTTTGTGAGATGGCTAAAAGAATATTAGCTTTTCTATCGGTTATGGTTGTTATGAGTATGTTTGTTGCCGGCATGGCTTCCGCCGATCCCAGGGAAGATTCCCTGGCTCTGGTGAAAAAAGGAGCCGAGTATTTGAAAAACAACGGCCCTGAAAAGGCGGCCGAGGCGTTTACCAAAGATGAGTTCAAGAAGGGCGACCTCTATCTGTTTGCCTATGATTACACGGGCACCTGCCTGGCGCAGGGTGCAAGCCCTCAGTTGGTGGGAAAGAACCTCTGGAATTTGAAGACCCCCACCGGAACGTATCTGATACAAGACATTATCGAGCTCTCCAAGAAGGGCGGCGGATGGCTGGAGTATCAGTGGATGCACGACTACAAGAAGAAACTGATGACCAAGGAGTCCTACATCATGCCCGTTGAGGGGATGGACGCTCTCATCGGATGTGGTTTTTTCAAGGAGTAATCTTCGGGCGGGAACAGCATTGACGGCTGTTCCCGCTTAATAATCAGATAGACGATTCATCCACAATATAGAAACATGAATTTCGGTTTTCTCCGTCACCACATCGATACCGGTTTGGCTTCTATTGTATTTAGGGATAGCCTCGGGGAACCCTGGCGCAGGGTTCTCCTCGAGGACCCTTCCCGGAATTGCTGAGTTCGCATCAGGTGTATTCGCGCAAACGGTTGTGAGTTGTTCCAGATCAGCGCAGGTGTCCCGGACCATCGTTTTTCAACGGATGTTCAGCGCGTTCGGAATTGGAGTTTTTGACGGATCGGGAGGAGTCGAAGACGGGACTCTGCTCCTTACCCTCAGCCTGGCCAAGAGGCCCGGTCGGACCCTGTGAATGCGCACTTGAAGAATGGAACGCGATCTTTGGAGAGATTTGAAAGAAAGTCTTTCCTCCGCCCGTTCCCGTACGATTTCTCGAGTAATACGACATATAAGGAGGTCATTGACCATGACCTGGACTATAAAAAAGAAAATGTTCGGCATGGGGTTGGGGGTTCTGGTTGCGCTCGCAATGCTTGCCGGCGTGAATTTCATGAGTTATCGCGCTGTTGAAGTTGCCATGGACAAAGGGACCTCACGTATTAAACAGATGGAAATGGCCTTGGACATGAAATCCGAGCAACTCGGGTTGCTCCTCGCTGCGATGGAATCGATCATAGATAAAGACAGCGGGAAGGTTTCCGAGGAACGAATGGCCGTTGTAAATAAGACCTCATCTCAGTTGAGCGACGATATAGAACAATTCACCCAGGGGTTGCGCATCGAAGAGGAGCGGGCATCCTTTGCACAATTGGCTCGGAAGTTGGAACGTCTGGATACGATCGTCAAAAAGGATCTCGTCCAACTCATTGAAGAGAGCGCCGGGAAGTTCGGTGAGATCAATCAGGAGTTTAAGAGAATTCAATCCGTCGTCGAGGATTACAGCGGCCGGGTGGAGAATTCGATTGGCACCTTAGATGCGGCTCTTCAGTTCAAGATCAACATGGCTGGATCCGAAGCGGAGTCCAACAAATTCAAGGAAGCGAACGAGCTTCTGGGTTACATACGGAGAGCGGTAAACAACTTGGTCATTGCCGCGCTCGAGTCGGTCATCGAGAAAGAATCGGGTACGATACCGGAAAAGCGAATGAAAAAGATCGAGAGGGACGCCGGCTACCTCGAAAAGAACGCCCCGAAACTTGAGAAGTATGCCGAATCCGATGACGAAAAACAGATGGTAAAGACCTTGAGGAGCGACACCGAGGGTCTGACTCGTATGATCAAAGAGGATCTTGGCTCCGTGATCGCCAAGGGGGCTTCAGAAACCTCGCAGATCAAAGAAGCCTTCCAGAGCATGGAGAATGAGTTAAATCAGAGCGCCTCCGAAGTCGGTTCGATGCTGGATCGTATAGCGGATACGAGCAAGACCGAGTCTGAAGAGGCCGTTCAGTCTCTCACCGGCACCCAGAGATCGACTTTCGCCAAAGGCATGACCGTATTTCTTATAGCCGTGCTGGTGATTATTCCTTCGATCTTTCTAATATCAAAAGGAATAACCAAGGTTTTGAGGAATATCTCGAGTGAGATGGCCGAAGGTGCGAACCAGGTCACATCCGCGTCCGGGCAGGTGTCATCCGCCAGTCAGACGCTGGCCAGCGGATCGTCGGAGCAGGCCGCCTCCATCGAGGAGACGTCCTCGTCCTTGGAGGAGATGGCTTCCATGACCAAACAAAACGCGGAGCACGCAGGCAAGGCCGACGCACTCATGAAAGACACGAACAGGGTCGTGGGAGAGGCCAACGAATCCATGCGAGCGCTTACGGACTCGATGAACGCCATCTCCGAGGCCAGCTCGGAAACCCAGAAAATCGTCAAGACCATCGACGAAATTGCGTTTCAAACGAATCTCTTGGCCTTGAATGCAGCGGTCGAGGCGGCCCGTGCCGGTGAAGCGGGGTCCGGATTTGCCGTGGTGGCCGGCGAAGTTCGGAATTTGGCCATGCGAGCGGCGGAGGCGGCGAAAAATACGGCTCAACTGATTGAAAAAACGGTTAAAAAAGTGAATGATGGTTCCATTTTCGTGCAAAAGGCGAACGAAGCTTTCACCAGGGTGATCGACAGCTCTTCCAAGGTGGGCGAAATCCTGACCGAAATCGCGGCGGCTTCCACTGAACAGGCTCAAGGGATCGAGCAGATCAACAAAGCCGTGGCTGAAATGGATCGAGTGGTTCAACAAAACGTTGCCAGTGCGGAAGAGTCTGCATCCGCTTCCGAGGAGCTGAACCGCCAGGCTAAATCGATGAAGGAATTCGTGGATGATCTCATGGCCCTCGTGGGCGGCGCCGGCAGGGAAGAGAAGGAGGTAGACGCCTAGTCAAGGGTCCCGAAGTCTCAGGTGTTGTATTCGCCCATCCCGCCTCCGGCCAATAAGAAGCGCGATGGGCGAATACGTTTGCGCTGGGCTTTCATAAACGGATTCCATGTGGTACATAGAATACGGTTACCCCGTGTTCGAAATGTTTCGAGCCGAGAGACCGCACTTGATTCAATAACGGAGGTACCCTTCCATGACCAAATCGCTTGTTTCCATCGTCCGCTACGAGAAACCGTTGGAGTCCGTCCGCAAAACCGTCGATCTGTGCAACGGCCTGGATCACCTTCCCCGGAAAGCCAAGGTATTCATCAAGCCCAACATCGTCATGTGGACCCGCAAATCGGTGTTCCCCAAATGGGGCGTGATCACGACGTCGCGGGTCATTGAGGATATGGTGGTTCTCCTCAAGGAGCGTGGCGTTGACGACATTGCCATCGGCGAAGGCATGGTGTTGTTCGATCTCAAAGACAAGATCACCCCAAAACATGCCTTCGAAACTCTTGGCTATCTGGATCTTCAAAAGCGGTACGGGGTGAGGTGCATAGACATCCATGACCGGCCGTTTCGAAAAGTGGACCTTGGGGCGGGCGTGGTCCTGAACTTCAACACCGACATTCTGGACAGCGATTTTGTGGTCAACATCCCGGTCCTCAAGACCCATCATCTTTCCGTGGTCAGCCTAGGGATCAAAAACATTAAAGGCATGATCGATATCCCGTCCAGAAAAAAGTGCCACAGCGCGGACCCGGTAAAGGATCTGAACTACATGATTGCCCGGCTGGGGAACAAGCTGCCGCCTTCGTTCACCATTCTTGACGGGATTTACACGGCTGAACGTGGACCGAGCGTTAACGGGAAGATCCGGAGGAGCGACCTTCTGGTGGGGTCGGCGGATCTGCTTTCCGCGGACAAGGTCGGCGCGAGACTGCTCGGGTTCGAACCCTCCCAGGTTCCGCATCTGGTCCATGCGGCCCAGGATCGGGCGAGGCCCTCGGATATGTCCGACGTCGAGATCGTGGGACTGAACATAGAAGACGAGGCGTCTTCGTACGATTACGATTTCCCCTATAACGAGGCTAAAACCCTACCCGGCGCCATGGTAAAGATGGGCATCCAGGGTTTGGACTTTCGTAAGTACGATCTCTCGATTTGCACCTATTGCGCAGGTCTGTACCCGCTGATCATGGCTTCCGTCATGCAGGCGTGGAACGGGGAACCTTGGGATGATGTGGAAATCCTCACCGGGAAGATCATGAAGCCCACACCCGGTAAGAAGAAGTCCATACTCATAGGCAAGTGCATGTACCAGGCGAACAAGGAAAACCCGGATATTCAGAACATGATCGCCGTCAAAGGGTGCCCGCCTCAGCCGAAAGCACTGGTGAAAGCGTTGCAGGACGCCGGCATCAAGGTGGACCCGGTCTTCCTCGAGAAGTGGGAGGAGAACATGGGCTTCCTGATGAGAAAGTACGAGGGAAAGCCCGAGTTCGACGAATCGTTTTTCAGGATTCCTACATAGGGTATTGCACACCTCAGGCATTCCGGCTGCCCGTGCGGCGCTGCAAGCCGCTTCGGTGGCCGGATGCACATTGGACAGGCTGTGATTTACGGCTATGGCTCAATAAGTGCGACCGATCCTCTCCTTTTGTGTTTTTACCCTTTCCCTCCAAGAATCTTCATTCTCGAGATACAGGCCGGCCAGCCGATTAAACTCCCGGGCCTGCTCAACGGAGCCTTTCATAAGCCAAGCCTCTGCCAGGAAATAATAACTTTGGCCATTCTGTGGGTCGAGGTTTACGGCCTGCTCCAGGATCCGGATGGCCTGGTCCGGCCGGCCGGACTCGAGGTATAGACTTGCCTGTTCGGAGAGCCTCAGGGACGCCAGGACGCGGGGGGTCGGTTCAATGAATTCTTCAGCTTTTTCCGCTTCCGCCGGGGGAGGACTTTGATCGGATTCCAATGTCGGCGGGAAAGGAGGGGATTCGTCCACGGGTCGGGCCGCGCATCCGGACAGTATAAGAACTAGCAAGAAAAGGAAGCAAAAGATAAAACTGTCGTTTTTGCAACAGCTATTCCGCATGGTCAAAAAGCCTCCTCAAGAAATCGTGGGTACCGTGTTGTTGGCATGATTCTGTCGGTACATGATCTTCAAGAAAATATTCTTGATACGTATTTGGACATCGTCCTGGAATGGCCGGTTGGCCGCTTTCCGTACATATCGCTTTTTTCACGACACCGGGCGGCATTCGGAACCAGCTCCCGGACAGGTGTTGCGGGATATTCTTCATGAGATCGGCCCAGACTGTGAGGGCGGCTGAGGCCCCCGTGCCATGAATCGGAGCTCCGTCATCGAATCCGACCCAGACCAGGGTAAGGAGATCAGGGGTATACCCGATAAACCAGGCATCCCGTGAGTTATTGGTGGTGCCGGTCTTTCCGGCAATAGGTTCAGTCAGGCCTAGTTCGCGCAAAGATTGCGCCGTTCCTTCGTCCACCACGCTTCTCAGCAGAGAACTCATGATAAATGCATGGGCCGGGGATATGACCTGTTTTACATTCATGTGTCTGCGCTCGAGAATTCCGCCCTTTTCATCCACTACTTCCTTTAAGGAAAGGGGGTGGGGCAGCATCCCGTCCGCCGCAAAGGCGCAATAGGCTCGGGCGAGATCCAGAGGAATGACCTCCAGGGCGCCCAGAGCAATGGAAAGAAGAGGCCTTAAGGGCGTCGAGAATCCGAAACCCGAGGTGCTTCGAATGATTTCTTCCATGCCGACCTTCGCGGCCAAATCAATGGTTGCCAGATTGATGGACTTTGCCAGGGCGGTCCTCAGGCGAACGTTTTCATCTCCCATGGGCGTAAAATTTCGGGGTTGCCAAATCTTCCCATTCAGCTCGTAGGTTCTCCGGACGTTGGAAAGTTGCGAGGTGGGGTTAAAGCCTTGATCCAACCCGGCAAGAAAAATAAAAGGCTTGAAGGCGCTCCCCGGTTGACGTTCGGCCTGGGTGACGCGATTGAACTGGCTGGCGCCGTAATCGCGACCGCCGACCATTGCAAGGATATATCCGGTTTTGGGTTGGATAACCAGAATGGCCCCTTGGAGTTTCCTCCCCGGTTCCTTTCGGCGTAACGCCGGATTCGATTTCTCGAGACGCTCCAAACCTCCTGAAAGAGCCCTCTCGGCCGCCGTCTGCACCTGGGTATCGAGGGTAGTGAAGATGGAAAGGCCCAACCGGGAGAGGTCCTCGGCTGAGTAGAGCGCCTCCATCTGTCCGGAAAGATAGTCAATAAAGTAGGGCGCCTTTTCTATGTGGGTTTGGAATCCAACGGGTTCAATGGGCTCTTCCACGGCCTTTTGGAAATCGTCGTTCGAGAGCCAGCCATGGCTCGCCATGGTATTTAGGACCTGGTTTCTGCGGGCCCTGCATCGCTCCTTGTCCACATAGGGCGAATAATGATTTGGGGCCCGGACGATGCCGGCGATCAGAGCCGCTTCATCCGGACGGAGCTCTTCGACCGGTTTCCCGAAATAAAAATAGGAAGCCTCGCCCAGTCCATTGACAGCCACCGATCCCTTCTGACCGAAATAAATCTCGTTAAGATAAATCTCCAGAATCGCATCTTTTTCGAACATGAGCTCCAATACGATCGCCAGCAGCATTTCCTTGAATTTCCTGGAAAAGGTCTTTTCCGATGTCAAGAAATAATTCTTTGCGAGTTGCTGAGTGATCGTGGATCCGCCCTGACGCATCTCTCCGTGTCTAAGGTTGACGTAGATGGCCCTGAGAATACCCCAGGGGTCAAAGCCGTGATGATGATAATAGCGGGTATCCTCAGCGGCCAGAAATGCACGCACAACGTGTTCCGGAATCTGCGTAATGGAAATGAGGCGCCTCTGCTCCCGTTCAGGGCCAAAGAAGCGCATGAGTTCCTCCGGCTCCAGTTCCAGAATGAACATGGGTTCGCCGCTCGAAAGGTGAGAAATGGCCTTGATGGCGCCTTCCAGTATGGTGATGTTGACGGGAAATCCTTCTCTCTCCAGAAATGGCAGTCGTACGTCTTTTAGAAAGAGGTCGATGGATCCGTCCTGCACATGCATGTGGCCTTTTTGGCGGGGCCGAAGAGGGACCTGTCGATATCCAAGATGTTCCAGCTTCTCAAGAAAGAGGGATACATTCACCCTTTGGCCGGGATAGAGGAGGGTGGAATCCGAATAAACCGTGGAGGGAATGCGCCACAGCCTTCCGGAAAAACGCTTGTCGATATCTTTTGAAATCGAATAGCCATAAATGACGAGGGCGGACAGGGCAAGCAGCAGGAGCGGAACGAACCCTCTTATAAAGATGCTGAACAGGATGGATCTTTTCCTATCGTGTCGCATCAGGTCTTCCTTATCCGCCCCGTCAACAACTTAATGGGTCCACGTTCGTCCTATGTCGAGGACACCACGTCATGCGTCCTCTCGGGCAGGATAATCGTATGAAGTACACGACCGGCGGCATGGATGGATATGAGTTTGAAAGCCTCCCTGCCGAAGCCACAAGGGGCTCGGCAAAGTGGTTGCAGACAATGGCGGCGGATGGGCAGAGCCGATTCCGGGGATGTTGCAAGCGGGTGATATGTATGGTAGGCGCGACGAGGCTTGAACTCGTGACCTCTACCGTGTCAGGGTAGCGCTCTCCCACTGAGCTACGCGCCTATTAATAGTCTGCCCGGAGTAACAACATTCGACTTTCTTGTCAAGCAAAAACACGGACTCGGTCCAACCGTTCTCGGCGCCGGCGCGCTCTAGTAAACCCGCAGTTTCTGACCGGGACGAATGACGTTCTTAGATAGACCGTTCCACTTCCTCAGGGAATCTACGGAAACTCCGAATCGATCGGCGATCATGGTGAGGTTTTCGCCCTCTCTCACAACGTGTACCTGGTATTTCTCCTCCCGGGCCTCTTTCTTGTATTCCCGGTAAAACTTCGCGAAATCTTTGCCGGAGCCTTTGGGGATCCGTATTTCATGTGTACCCTGAGGGAAATAGTATCCCTTGATTTCAGGATTCAGATCCTTAATGGCCTTGAAGTAGGTTCCACAGGCCTGCGCAACAGTACGGATGTGGACGGATTCATCAAAGTTCACCTGAACCTTCTCCCACTCCACGGGCTCGTACTGGGCGCGGGGGTCCAGAAGGCAGTATCCGTATTTTTCCGGATCGCTGAGGATCAGCTTTGCGGCCAGAATTCGAAAAATGTAGCGTTCGGTTTCCGGGGGCAGATCCAGACGCCAGTAGTTCTTTTCGCCCTGTTCGTTGATCTCCTTTTCAATTCGCTGCTCTCCGCAGTTGTAAGCCGCCATGGCCAGAGGCCAGGAATCGAACTGTTCGTGCAAATCCGAAAGATAGGAAAGGGCGGCCTGCGTGGCGCGCTCGAAGTCCAATCGGTCTTCAAACAAAACATTGCTGCGTAATCCGTAGCGTTCCGCCGTTGGTTTGATAAACTGCCAGCAGCCCAGAGCGCCTTTATAGGACCGTATTTGCGGAATCAGGGCGCTCTCGGCCACGGCTAGGTATTTGATATCATCCGGCAGAGAACGGGCGCGAAGTTCTTTTTCGATCAAAGGGAAAAACCTGGAGCTCCGACGGAGCCAGAGAAACACCTGGGCGTGGTCGTAAACGGCCACCAGAAATTCCCGATCCAGCCGCTCCCATACATCCGGGTTGGATAATGGTACGGGTTCACCGCACAGGTCCAGCTTTTCGGGAAGCTGATACACGGGGCAGTATCGGAGCGCTTCCGGAACCTCTCCATAGGACGTGGATGCGGGCAGGACCAAGCAAATCAGGAAAAAAAGCGTTCCAAGGGCGCGGTCCGTCGCGCACCGCCTCACGGATATGCGATGCTTCGGTCCCAAAAAGAAATTATCGAAAAGGGATTTCCATAAAGCAAAAAAAAAAGCCGATTTCGAAAGCGGCCGTTTCGGGAGCGTCGGAACCGTGTACGGCGTTGCGTTCCACGTTGGTTCCATGGTCTTTTCGAATGGTGCCATCAGCAGCCTCCGCGGGATTCGTAGCCCCCATTAATGCCCTGTTCCGGGCGATGGCGTTGGGTCCTTCCAGGATCATAACCACAATAGGCCCCTCGGACATAAAGCCGGTGAGGCTATGATAAAAAGGTCTCGCTTTATGTACGACATAAAACCCTTCGGCCTGTTTCTTGGACAGATGAACCATTTTCATAGAAGCAATTTTCAAGCCATCTGCTTCGAAACGGCGAATGATATCACCGATTACATTCTTGGATACCGCGTCCGGCTTGATGATGGACAGCGTTCGTTCCATAATTGTTCCTCCAGTCGATAAACAGGATAATCCGTCTCTGCCGGGCGCCAGTGCGCGGACTGCGGACATAGACTGATGAAGAACATACGTGAAACCGGTTCGGATTTCAAGCAGGTGGCTGGAAGGTTTTTCAGGCAAGGCGGGGGCATGCACGAAGCCTGAGTGGTCCGGCGGGAGGCGGCTGGACCACTCAGGTCAGGCTTGGCACGGGCGAAGCCGTGAAAGCTGTAACGGCAGTTCCGATCTCGTGAACGGCAGACCCTTCTGACGAACTCGAAGGGCGACTTCTCTCGCAGGAGCCGCTCGGGTCTCGAATGCTCCAGGGCATGTTTCCAAATGCAGTGTTTATTTCAAGTGAACGGGTTGCAGTTAAAATGAATCAGAGTGACGAACGATTTTGCAAACTGCCCGGGTGATACAGGTGCGCATACGGCAGTTACATGGCTGGGACGTAGAACTCCCGGAAGCATTGGAGCTCCAGCGGCGGCTGAGCCGACGCGTTATGATCCGGCCTTTCGAAAAGACGCCCCGTCTGGTAGCCGGAGTGGAAGCGGCCTACGAAATTCGGGGCGACCGTCTCTGGGCCGCGGCCGTTGTGTTCGATTTGAAGGAAGATCGGATTATTGAAGAGTTGACCGTGCGAGATTGCGTCAAGACGGCCTATCGTCCGGGGTTGCTGGCTTTCAGGGAGGGTCCGGCTCTCCTGGAAGTGTGCCGACGTATCCGCAGCGATCCGGAGGTGCTGATTTTCGACGGTCACGGCCTGCTGCATCCGCGGCGGCTTGGTATGGCGAGCCATATGGGTCTGTTTCTGGAAAAGCCTACGGTCGGATGCGCCAAATCGGCTCTATATCGGGAAGTGGAAGCGCCGGGGAAGGAGTTCGGAGAACGAACCGCCATCATGGAAAACGGAGCCGTTTTAGGGTACGCCCTGCGCACTCGTTCCGGTGTCAAGCCTGTCTACGTATCGCCGGGTCACCTGATGGACGCCGATTCCGCGGTCCGGGTGATCCTGCAGTGCGTGAGAGGCATGCGTCTTCCCGAGCCGCTTCGGCGCGCCCATCACAGGGCGGGAGCCCAGCGCGGAGCGGACACGGCGGACGCCCCCTGCGCCCCGGGCTCGAACGATTCTTCCCGTCGCACCGGAAACTGAACCCGCAGCCCGGCCCCTCTGTCTCGCCGGACATTCCCACCGGCCGGCTTATCGGGCTCGCGGCGCAAACCTACGCGTTAATCCGCTTGATTGCCCTGAAACAACGTTCCCATCGCAAACGCTTCGAGCGGGAAATTCGAAGGTCCGGGGGGACAATTCATCCGTCGGTTGTTTCTTGGAGCCGCGCGTGCCGAGAGCGCGATTCTTTCAGAAGTTGTTCCTTCAACTCCTGAAATTCCGCTTCACTGACAATACCCCGTTTCAACAAGTCATGGAGCTTTTCCAGCTCGTCGGCCACACGGAGAGGCTTAGCGTCGAGCTGCCCGGCAGCGCTCGTGTTGCCGCCGGATTTCATGGGCAGGGCCTGGATGGGGGACCGTGCACGCGCTTGGATAAGAGGATGCTCGTGTTCGACGCGGCCTTCGTAATCTAAACGAATCAGACCGTGCATGAAGGAAACATTCACGTTGTGACCTTCGCGCGCCGCAGCTCGAATGATCTCCATCAAGTCTCCCTTTTCACGATCATAACGGCCGGCGATCTGCCGCCTACGCCGAATGACGAAAACGATAGCCAGGAGCAATAAGCATCCAAAACCTGCCATGATCCATGCTCTGTAGGCGAACATGGTGCGAATGAAAAGAACGACCATGACCACTACAAGGGGAATACTGATCAAACCCAGTAAAATGAGGTAAAATATTCCGAGACTGCCCAACCACGAGGAAAAACCTACTTGGTTCCGAGTTTTTTGGGAAAAGGATTCGTTTTCCTTTGATCGGGCCATAAGGTACTCAATCAAGACCGAAATCTACAGAGATTCCGTGATGTAGGTGATTTTTTCTTTGAGTCTTCGGATGGTCCGCAGTGCTTCGGGACCGGATACGCTCCCCAACGGATCGAACTCGCCGGTCTTCTCGATGCCTGCGTCCATGATTTCCCAGTGGGCGGCCAAGTTGACCGCGTTATAAAGTGAACCGTTCTTGGGTACGTCGGGAAATCGGGGCGGACGATCGATAAAGCGGGTGCTAAGAATCGGTTTTTTGGTAACCTGGACAAGAATGCTTTGAATAACGAGCGCCAGATCCGCTCGGGTGACCGCTTCTTCGGGCCGAAACGTATGGTCCGGATACAGGCTGATGCCTTCCAGTCGCAGACTTACGACAAAATCGATGTCCTGCGCGTCCAGCCGATCCGTAATGTCCTCGATGGTTTCTTCGGTTTGGACGTCTCGATAATGCATCGGGACATCGAGGAGTTCCTGTATATTCAGTTCGTGTATCAGTAGCGATGCCAAATCCGCTCTGTCCAGGGGGTCCTTGAGCGCGGCCTTTCTCCCGGCCAGGGTTTCGGGTGCGGCAGCCAGGATGTTGCGAACCACGCCAGCCTCTTTTTCCGCCAGGGCCACAAAAAAACCGGTCCGTTTCGAAGCTTCCAGAAACAGCGTTTCAGCGTCTCTGAAATTGTAGGACGCCTTGTAGGCTTCCCCCATGAGGAAATAGGGGTCGCCGCTTTCCGGCATGAGCGTCAGTGCCTCGTTGAACGCTTTCAATGCGTTGTCGAGCCAGTCCTTGCCTTGCTGGTAGGTATGCAAATAGAGGTATCCGCATTGAACGAATCCCCGATCGAAGTCCTCTGTTGCCAGGGCCGACGCCTGGGAAAGGCTGAGTCTCGCCCTCAGGAAATGGAGATTCTTTGCCTCGAGCATACCCAAGGCGGTAAACGCCTCCGGATTGTTGGGGGTTAAACGCGCAGAGGCGGCGAACTCGCGTTCGGCCTCTTTCATTTTACCCCAGACGAAAAAGGTCATACCGTTGTGGAAATGCTGTTCCGGGGAATCCTTGATTTGGATAAAAATCGTGCTCCCGCAGCCGCTCAGTGCAAAGGCGCCGAAAATGAAAAGGATGAACACCCACTTGAATGGGACATGTCTGCAAAATCGAGTTGAAACCGCCTCTTTCATAGGATCTTATTGTATCAGCGCATGAGGTTCGTGTCAAAACGGCGATGGGCCATGAACGCATTGACTACCGGAAATGGTTGTAGCCCTTGGATGTAATGTCCTCTTCTTGGTCCCTGCGGACGAGTCGTACGCCCTGCCCTGAAATCATTTCCCCCACTTCCGTGACAACGAGGCCCAACTCGGCTTTCGCTCCGGCCTGGAGGCTTCGACCCATCTCGGGAGAAGCGGTGAACAGGAGCTCGAAGTCTTCTCCGCCGAACAGCGACCAGGTGAGAGGATCCACCGTCCTTTCCTGAGCCAGCATTCGGCAAGCCCTCGAAATCGGGATGCTCTCAGCATGGACGCGGGCGCCGAGGCCGCTTTCCCTGCAGATATGGCCTAAATCGGACGCAATACCATCACTCAGATCGATGCAGGCATGAACGTATCCGCTTTGTGATAGAAGGCGACCCATGCCAATCCGCGGTTCGGGCGTGCGATGCCTGGCTAACAAGTAGTCGCGATCCCGGGGTCCCAGGGTGGTTCGTGGGTTCTTGATCAATTCCAGGCCGGCAGCGGAATCTCCGAGAAAGCCGGACACATAGATTCGATCTCCGACTTTGGCGCCGCCGCGGTACAGCACCCGTTCGCGTTCGATCATTCCCAGGAGGCACACATTGATGACCATGCGATCGGAGGAAACCGTGTCTCCGCCGAGCAGAAGGCTGTCGTACCTCAGACTGCATTCCCGGAAACCATCCATAAATGATTCCGCAAATGCGACCTCCATACCGGGCGGCGCTCCAAAAGAGAGGAATGAAAAGGTGCGGGTGGATCCCATTGCGGCAATGTCGCTCAGATTTACAGCGATGGAGCGAACTCCCAAATCGTATGGAGAGAAATCCTTCGTGGAGAAGTGGATGTTTTCGACGAGCATGTCCGTTGTCACGAGCAGCAACCGATCGCCGCCCGGATCCAATACGGCGCAATCGTCACCTATGCCTTTGATTACATCGGCGGTTTCGGGGGGCCAACCGTTTTTGAACAGGTCGATGAGCCCAAACTCGCCCAGCTCTTTCAAAAACACGTATACTCACCTCGGCGGAGCAAATACGTTTCAGATTCGTTCGATCCGTGCCTATTACGCCATCAATCCGTAGTACAGGTTGACCCCATGGGCCGTCAAGGACCGCTTTTCGTGTATCCGCAAACTTACCAATTTCTGATGTGATTTCAAGCCATGCTGAAACGGCTCTATCCGGGGGCAGGGAAAATCAGCTCCCAAAAACAAACTTGACAAAACTCGGGCCGGATGTATGATGGTAAAAATTTATCTGACAGAGGCTTCTTATGAAACGACCATACCAACCAAGTAATATAAGACGTAAACGCACGCACGGCTTTCTTGTAAGGATGAGTACCAGAGGGGGTAGGAACGTCCTTAGACGGAGGAGGGCAAAGGGCAGAAAACTACTGGCCGTTTAACCTTGACGGATTGTTTCCCAACCTTCCCCGATACCTGCAGTAGTGATAGACACTGCCCGAGGGTGAGGTGTCGATGCGAAATGGTACGTGAGGTACCGCGCGAAAGTGGCGTAGGTGTTGTGCTGCAAAGCGCGGTTTTGTTGTGCCCACGAGGGCCGTCCTGAGGTGAATAGGTACGGATTCAGCAAGCCGGAGAGGCTGTTACGGCAATCGGACTATCACAGGGTGTTCAAAAAAGGACGAAGGGTCCAGACAAAGCATTTTACCATTGTTTTTTGCCCAAACGACTTGAACATCACTCGACTCGGATTGGTTGCCGGTAAGCGTATCGGCAACGCAGTAACACGAAATCGCGTCAAACGACTGGTTAGAGAATTTTTCCGGCTGAATAAATCAAGTTTTCCTGAGTCCACTGACGTGATTCTGGTCGCCAAGCCTAGTGCTTCCTTGCTGGATTTCTGGGGAGTGCAGAAGGACATATCCGGGCATTTGGTTTGAATGTCGACTGTTGATGATTAAGTATACGTTGATTGTTCTGATCCAGCTTTATCGCTGGGTTATTTCCCCTATTTTCCCTCCATCTTGCCGGTTCACTCCTACGTGCTCCGAGTATGCATTGGAAGCAGTGCGGAAGTATGGCGCCGTGCGAGGGGCATTCCGGGCTGTCCGGCGCGTGCTCAGGTGCCACCCGTTTCATCCCGGTGGTTACGATCCCGTCGACCTCGAGAAATAAGCGTTCGTTCAGGAGTTCATTGAATGGAAAAGAATACTCTAATAGCCATAGTGTTGTCTATGGCGGTCCTTTTGGCGTGGTCGTTTCTTTTCGAACCGGAAAAAGCGGAGACCCCAAAACAGGTCGTCGAACAGGGGGAACAGCCATCGGCCACTCCTCCTCCATCTTCTGCGCCGCAGGCGCAGGCTCCCGTTGCGGAAAGCGGATCCGTAACCCCGCCTGCTACCGTGTCCGGTCGTGTTCCCCGCATAATCGAGGTGGACCATCCTCTGTACGTGGCGAAGTTCACTGAACAACGGGCCACGATTGAGAGCTTCAAGCTCAGGCTGTTCACGGAGACAGTGGACACGAATTCTCCAATGCTGGAACTGTGCAAGTCGAAAGACCCGGTTATCACTCTGGGTTTTCTTAATAAGACGGTGCCCGACATCTCTTTTGCTCTCTTTGCGGCGGACCAATCGAATGTGGACCTTACATCAAAAGGCGGTCCTCAAACTTTGACGTTTAACTGGACCTCAGCCAATGGAGTGCAAATTATCAAGCGTTACACGTTTCATCCGGATTCTTACCTCATCGACATGGATGTGACGCTTCGAAATCTTTCCGGGGGGCTGTTGGACGAGAATATGGAGGTCCAGCTCAATGGTGCGCCTTTTGAGGCGGTCCCCGGTTATTACAACAATCCGGGGATTCTCACGTTGATCAATAACGAGGTCGATGCCGAAGAGGTTAGTTCCATAGAGAAGCAGGAAATTCTTTCCGGCGAGATTCATTGGGTCTCCTATCACGATAATTATTTCATGATGGCTGTGGTCCCTGATGGCGCCGTGCGGGGTAGCGTTCGTATGAATCCTGCCGAAGGGAACCAGATCCGCGTGGATCTGGTCACCCCTCCCGTCAAATTACCCAACAACATGGAGACCCTATATGGTTACCATCTGTATTTCGGCCCTCGTCAACTGGAAACACTCAAAGCCCTGAATCTTGGTTTGGAGCGGGCCGTCGATTACGGTTTTTTTGACATCATCGCGAAACCGATCCTGTTTTTACTTAAGTGGCTCCACAAGGGTCTCAAGAATTATGGACTGGCCATTATCATTGTCACCATTTTCATTAAGATTCTATTCTGGCCATTGACTCAGAAGAGTTACAATTCGATGAAAGGTATGAAGGCGCTTCAGCCCCACATCAACAAATTGCGGGAGGAGTACAAGGACGATAAACAACGGCTGAATAGCGAGATGATGGCTTTATACAAGTCAAATAAGGTAAATCCCATGGGGGGATGTCTTCCTATGCTGATTCAGATCCCGGTGTTCTTTGCTCTATACCGGATACTAGGCCAATCTATTGAAATGAGACACGCACCGTTTATGCTCTGGATCAACGATCTCTCCGCACCGGATCGGTTGCCCGTAGGATTCCATATTCCTTACACCGGAGGGCTTCCGATACTAACGCTTCTCATGGGGCTGTCCATGTTTATCCAGCAAAAAATGACGCCAACGCCAGGCGATCCGACACAGGCCAAGATGATGATGCTGCTTCCGGTCTTTTTTACATTTCTGTTCATCAATTTCCCATCCGGCCTGGTCCTCTACTGGTTGGTCAACAACATCTTATCCATAGGCCAACAATATTACGTCAATAGGAAGGCCTAACCTCATGCGGAGGAAAGTATGGTGGAAGCATTAGAATTCGAGGGAAAGAACACAGAGGAGGCCATTTACAAAGCATGCAAACATTTTGATACGACACCCGAAAAACTGGACATCCAGATTCTCTCGACCGGGTCTACTGGCATTTTCGGCCTTGTAGGAGGCAGGAAGGCCAAGATCAGAGCCTTCTTTAAGGAGCAGCCTCCGGAGGAACCCCTCGTTGACCTTACTGACCTCGAACAGGAGATTCGAGGGGAACAGTTGACCGAGCTTCCGGAGCCTGAAGTGGCTGAAGCGGCCGCGCCCGAGGAGGTTAAGGAGGAGGTTAAGCAGGAGGTTAGGAGGGAGGCTCCCCCTGCCGTCGAACCGTTGGTAACGGCTGAAGTCGAAGCCACCGAGGAGCCTCGGGAAGAGAAAGCGGCCGAGGAAGAAGAGTTGGATCTGGAGACCGAAGACGAACTCGAAGAAGAGCCTCGACCTGCCGCTTCCCTGGAGGATGTTCAGCAGGCGCTGGAAATCGCCAAAGAACACCTTGCCAAGATGATCGAGCTGTCGGGTATGAACGCCAAGGTCGAAGGTGAAGTATCGGAAAACCGTGTTGTCATCAATGTGGTAGGAGAATCGTCCGGACTGCTGATCGGCAAGAAAGGCAAGACCCTCGACGCCATACAGTACATTTTGAGCAAAATGGTCAGCAAGAAGTTGGGCAAAAGAGCCTATGTCGTAGTGGATTCAGAGGACTATAGGGGACGGAGGAAGAAGTCTCTCGCCGAGATGGCCATCCGTTTAGGAGAAAAAGCGAAGAAAGTGGGGAAACCCATCACCATAAGCCCGATGAATGCGCACGATCGCAGAGTCGTTCATCTCGCCCTCCAGAGTGACAAGCAGCTGAAAACCAGGAGTAAAGGCGAGGGACTGCTCAAGCGCATCGTCATACTACCGCAGCGTATCTCCAGAGGGAGAGGTCAGAAGCGGTCGTGATCAAATCGCGGCTGACGTAAAAGGGCATGTCGGACAGCGATAGCATTGCCGCTGTGGCCACTCCTCCGGGAGAGGGCGCGATCGGCATTGTTCGGGTGAGCGGGGACCGCTGTGGATATTTGACGGCGCGGTTGTTTCGAAGATCGGGCCGGGATCAGACCATTGAATCTCATCGCCTGCACTACGGCTACATTGTGGACCCCGACACGGGCGAGCGGATCGACGAGGTGCTGTTGGCGTTGATGCGTGCGCCTAGAACGTACACTCGTGAAGATGTCCTGGAAATCCAGTGCCACAGCGGAAGAGCTGTTTTGGAGCGCATTCTCGGGTTGGTGCTCGACAACGGAGTGCGTCCCGCCGAACCTGGAGAATTCACAAAACGGGCTTTTCTGAACGGTCGATTGGACTTGGCTCGCGCCGAGGCCGTTATAGACGTTGTGAAAGCCCAGACACGGGAAGCGCTGGCCGTGTCCTCGAGCCAGTTGCAGGGAGCGCTTTCCGAGAAACTCGAGATTCTTCGTACTCATCTGGCCCACTTGAAAGCTCGAGTGGAAGTGGCCATCGATTTTCCGGAAGACGATGTGGAAATCCTGGCTCCGGAAGAGGCGATTCCCATTCTCGAGGAAACGGTGCTCCCGGAACTGGTCCGGTTGATGGAATCTTTTGAATCCGGACGCCTGCTCAGGGACGGAATCAAGGTTGTTATTGTGGGGCGTCCCAATGTGGGCAAGTCCAGCCTCCTGAACGCTCTGCTCCAGCAGAACCGGGCCATCGTTACACCCTATCCGGGCACCACCCGTGATTCCGTCGAGGAAGTGATCAACCTGAGCGGCGTTCCAATGCGTATCATCGATACGGCTGGGCTAAGAGATACGGATGATGAAATCGAGCGAATGAGTCTCGAAACCACGAAGGATCGCATTCAACGGGCGGATTTGGCGCTTTTCGTTGTGGACTATTCAGAGAACCTGACGCCCGAAGATCAATCCGTATTTCGGCAGATCCAAGCGAAGCCTCTAATTGTAGTAGCCAACAAGCAGGATTTATGGAACGGTGCATCTCTGGATCCCTTGAAGCGCGTGTTTGAGGATCATCGGATTGTGCCGGTTTCAGCGTTGGAAAGTACGGGCCTGGACGAACTCAAGAAGAGTATGGTGGAGGAGTTCGTCCGTCCCGGACTCGAGCCCGGATCACAAATCATGTTGACGCGATTCCGGCACAAGGAGGCCCTTGAACGATGCTCGGAACACGTGGCTGAGGCGGTTGCCAATCTTAAGCAGGGCGGAGGTCTGGATATGCTGGCCGCCGATATCGGATGGGCGCTGAAAGCACTCGATGTGCTCACAGGAGAGACCACCCCCGAAGAGGTGTTAGATCGGATTTTCAGCCAGTTCTGCATCGGAAAATAGGATCGGTCGCCCCATGGTAAAGGCGAGGCATCCGGATACTCCGGGGAGCGGCTCCCGGCGCCGATCGGGAGGCAACCCCGGCCCCATGAAGTTTCCAAAACAGCGGTTCTTTGTATCCGCCCTGTCCATAGCTACAGCCACTTTCCTGTTACTGGCCATCCTGTCCATTTCCACCATTCGAAACCTCAATAGGGAACGAGACCTGGTCGAACAGCTCCTCCAGACCCAGGGAAAAGTGGTCATAGAGGGACTTCAGGCCGGAACACGCGCTCATATGATGGGGATGGGGTGGAGTGGGATCCGGACTCAGAGCCTTATAGAAGAGGTGGCGAAAGAGTCCCATTTGACATTCATAGCCCTGGTGGACCGAGAGGGCGTCATCCGCTTTCACAGCGATGAGAAACTTGTAGGGAAGCCATTTCCCCACTGGGATCGGGTTGCATCCCAATTCGAGGCTCAGAACGCGACCGCGTATTATCCGGATGAGAACACCCTGGCGGTCTATAAACGGTTCTCCCCTTTGAAGTCCGGCTTCCCGGGTTCCGGCCGGGGCATGGGCATGATGGGGTTCCAGGCGGAGTCGCCGCCCATGATGATCCTGGTAGGCCTGGACCTTACTTCTTACAACCAGGCGCGCCGAGAGGACATTTGGCATGCGCTCTTCATGGGGGTTGTGCTCTTCCTGGTAGGTTGCGGGGCGTTTCTGGTGATCTTCTTCATTCAGAACACGTATCTCATTCACCGCGCCTTCGAGCAGGTGCAGGCCTTTCACGCCCTGATACTACGATCCATGCCGAACAGTCTGATCGCTCTCGATGGAGCGGATCGGGTGGTCACGATCAATCCCTCGACCGAAACACTGTTCGGGTACGATCTTCGGGCGTTTCATAACTCCGGACTCGAGTTGATCTTTCATGAGCGCGCCGAACATCTCCTTGAGGAGTTGAAAGAAAAGGGTCGGATCCTGGGGGATGAGGAATCGGCTGCAAACCGCGATGGAGGGATGGTGCCGGTTTCGGTCTTCGGATCCCTCGTTACCGGTCCCGACGACTCACCTATGGGGACCGTGCTGCTGATTCAAGATCTGAGAGAGATTAAAGAGCTGAGGGAAAGGACCGCTCGAAGCGAGCGGCTGGCCGCTGTTGGCAGCCTTGCGGCCGGCGTGGCGCACGAAATACGAAATCCGTTAAGCTCCATACGTGGTTTCGCGCAGCTCTTCATGAAGAAGTTTTCTCCGGAAGCCCGCGAATACGAGTATGCTCGTGTCATGGTGACTGAAGTGGAACGCCTCAATAGGGTCATTTCCGCGCTGTTGGACTTTGCGCGCCCAAAAAAGCCCGTTATCCGGTCCGTGGATGTCAAAGAACTGCTCGATCATGCGCTGCAGGTGGTGCGCGATGATTTGGGACGAAAGCAGATCAAGGTCGAGAACCGATGTGAGAACGGAACGATCGTTCGCGCGGACCCGGACCAACTGATCCAGGTGCTGTTGAACCTGTACCTCAACGCGGTGGACGCCATGGATACCGGCGGTCTTCTGCGTGTGGAAGCTGAGGCGAACGACGATACGGTAGAGATCCGGATCGCGGACAATGGACAAGGCATGGATCCGGAAACCCTGAAACAGATCTTCAATCCGTTCTTCACCACCAAGGACCGGGGTATGGGTCTGGGGCTGGCAGTGGCCCATCGCATCATGGAAGATCACGGAGGTTCTCTTTCGGCCTGGAGCAGTCCGGGTAGGGGCTCCACCTTTTTCATACGGTTGCCTGTGTCGCGGGAGTAACACCATGGCCGAACCGAAAGATAAGACCGTTCTGGTGGTGGATGATGAACCCTCACACCGGGTTATGATCCGCGCTCACCTCGAGGACGAGGGGTATGAAGTGATCGAGGCCGAGAACGGCAGTGCCGCACTGGCGGCCGTGGCCGAGGCGTCGCCGGATCTGATGGTGCTCGATATACGCATGCCCGGCATATCGGGGATCGATGTGTTAAGAGAGATAAGGAAACAGCACCATGTGTTACCGGTGATCATGATGACGGCCTTCGGGACCATCGAATCCGCGGTGGACGCTTTGAAGGCGGGAGCACTGGACTATCTGCAAAAGCCTCTGGACATGGAAGAGCTGCTCATCAAAGTGGACCGGGCGCTGTTTTTTCGAAATCTCGAGATTGAAAACGCCCAGCAGAAGGAGCGGCTGAACCAACGTTTCGATTTCTCTAACATCATCGGCGAGAGCATGGCCATGAGGGAGGTTTTCGAGACCATGGCCCTGGTGGCGCCTTCCGACGCCACTGTCCTCATTCTCGGCGAAAGCGGAACCGGCAAGGAATTGGTTGCCAATGCCATACATCAAAACAGCCCCCGGAACAGTCGTCCCTTCATCAAGGTCAACTGCGCGGCATTGCCCGAGACGCTGCTCGAGAGCGAATTGTTCGGTCACGAAAAGGGCGCTTTTACCGGGGCGGTATCACGAAAGAAGGGGCGATTCGAGCTGGCCGACGGCGGATCCATGTTTCTGGATGAAATCGGAGAGATGACGCCTACAACTCAGGTGAAGCTGCTCAGGGTTTTGCAGGAGAGGGAATTCGAGCCTTTGGGAAGTGCGCGCAAAATCTCGGTGGACGTCAGGATCATGGCCGCCACCAACAAGGATCTGGAAAAGGAAGTTCAGGAGGGCGGTTTCAGAAACGATCTGTACTACCGGCTCAACGTGGTCCCGATCCATCTTCCTCCGCTTCGTGCTCGGCCGGAGGACATTCAGCTTTTGGTCGACTTCTTCCTGGGAGTGTACACTCGAAAGAACAACAGAACGATCAAGGGCATAGAAGCGGAAGCCGCCGAGATGCTTCAGCGCTACGGCTGGCCGGGAAACATCCGGGAACTCGAGAATACCATCGAGCGGTCGGTAATCATGTGCCGTTCGGATTGGATTACAAAAGAGTGCCTTCCTCGAAGCATTTCTCGAAAGACGGACGAGGACGGCATTATCCGTCGGGTCGGGGTGAGCCTGAAAGAAGCCGAAAAAGAACTCATCGAGAAGACGCTGAGATTCACGGGAGAAAACCGGACGCGATCCGCCGAAATCCTGGGGATTACCCGCAAAACGCTTCAGAATAAGATCAAGGAATACGACATAACCTAGAAGCAGGCGGAAAAGCCGGCATGTAAGGTTCTGCGACGCATCATGTAAGAGCACAAATAGACCGGGTGGGTCCTTGGATTTATTTGAACGGGTCGACAGAGTATGATAAGAAAGAACAGAAACGACTACTATTTTAATTTAGCCAAGAAAGAAGGTTACTTAGCCAGATCCGCCTACAAACTGAAGACCGCTGACCTCAAATACAACCTGATCCGCAAGGGCGACGCTGTCCTTGATCTCGGATGCTATCCCGGATCCTGGCTCCAATACTGTGCGGAACGGGTCGGCAAGAAAGGCGTTCTGGTGGGAGTGGACCGGAAAGAACCGGAATCCCTTCCCGGCGAAGTGACGTTTATTCAAGGGGACGTGCATGTGATGGATCTGGAAACCATCCGGCAAGCGTTCCCTGAGTTTGACTTGGTATTGAGCGATTTGGCGCCGGACACCACGGGTGACCGGTTTGTGGACGGTGTGCGGTCGTATGAACTGGCCAATAGGGCGTTGGACATAGCGGATGCCTTGCTGAAACCGGGTGGACGGTTTTTTTGCAAGATTTTTCAGAGCGGAGAATTCGACGTGTTTTTGACGGATGTCCGTAGGGCGTATGAAACGACCCGTGTATTTAAACCTCCTTCTTCCAGGAAGGCGAGCAGGGAGACCTTTGTGGTGGGAATCAACAAACGGATTTAGGAGGAGGATGTTACAATGTCCGGTCATTCAAAATGGAGCACGATAAAGCACAAAAAAGGCGCCGCCGACGCCAAGCGAGGCAAAATCTTTACCAAATTAATCAAGGAGCTTACGGTCGCTGCTCGAGTAGGGGGAGGAGACCCCGATGGGAACCCTCGATTGCGAGCGGCCATTGCCGGAGCCAAAGGGCAAAACATGCCCAAAGACAACATCGAACGGGCTATCAAAAAGGGAACGGGTGAGCTGGAAGGAGTCAATTACGAAGAAGTAACACTCGAGGGGTATGGGCCCAGCGGAGTAGCGGTACTGGTGGAAAGCCTGACGGACAACCGGAATCGGACCGTTGCCGAAGTTCGCCACACATTCGCGAAGTACGGCCGGAGTCTGGGGGAAGCCGGTTCCGTGGCGTGGATTTTCCATCAGAAAGGGCTCATCGCCGTCAATCAGGACGCTGCGGACGAAGACAAACTGATGGAGGTGGCTCTCGAGGCCGGGGCGGAAGACGTGCGCCGGGAAGATCAACAGTTCGAAGTGGTCACCGCGCCGGAAGAACTTGAAACCGTGAAAGAATCTATTGAAAAAGCGGGCATTCCCGTCGAGACGGCGGAAATCACCATGTTGCCGCAGACCACGATTTCGCTGGACCGGGACCATGCGGTGAAAATGTTAAAGTTGATGGACGTGCTCGAAGACAACGACGATGTACAGAACGTCTATGCCAACTTTGATATTTCGGACGAAATCATGGAGTCGATTGAGTGAATGCGGGTTCTGGGAGTGGATCCAGGTTCGAACGCCACCGGGTTTGGGGTGGTTGAAAAGGTCGGAAACAGAATGGCCCTGATGGCGGATGGCGTGATTCGTCAAAGCCGAGGCCAATCCCTGAGTGTGCGCCTTAAGAGAATTTACGACGAGTTGGCGCGCGCCATCGAAGCAACAAGGCCCGAAGAAGTGGCCGTCGAATCCCTCTTTTTCGCCCGGAATCCCCAGAGCGCCCTGAAACTCGGACAGGCCCGCGGGGTGGCCTTGCTGGCGGCGGTAAACGCAGGGCTTCCGGTGTTCGAGTACAGTGCTCTGGAGGTCAAGAAGGCTGTTGTGGGATATGGGCGGGCCGGCAAAGACCAGGTCCAGTTGATGGTCGGAACCCTTCTAAACAGCCGGACAAGACGATCCCGGGACGCGGCCGACGCCCTTGCGATAGCCATATGTCACTTACTCTCGTCGGGATCACCCCTGTCCGGCTATCGGACGAACGCAAGAGTATGATCGCTTCCCTGGAAGGCGTACTGGCGGCCAAGTTTACCGATCACATCGTTGTGAACGTGCAAGGTGTGGGATACCGGGTTTGGGTTTCTCTCGAAACGCTGTGCAAACTTCCCGAACAGGAATCCCGAGTGTTTCTGAACGTGGTCACTCAAGTTCGCAACGACGCCATCCATCTGTTCGGATTCCATTCGCTGCTCGAAAAGGAGTTGTTTCTGCATCTCATTGCGGTCAGCGGCATAGGACCCAAGATCGCGTTGAACATCCTTTCCAGAATTCCCCAGGATGAGCTTCGATCCGCCATTCACAGCCGTGATGTAACCCGGCTTAGAGCCATTCCAGGCGTTGGAAAGAAGACTGCGGAGAGGATCGTCGTCGAGCTTGCCGAAAGAATTGGAAAGTGCATATCCATACCCTTGGAACCCCCGCGAGCGATTTCCGCGGACCGGATCGCGGAAGACGTCATTTCCGCTCTGACGAACCTGGGATATAAGCGGGGCAGTGTGGAAAAGCGCGTCCGTGAGGTCGTTCATGCGTTGGGCGACCGCCCCGGTGTGGAGGAGGCTATCCGACAAGTCCTTCAATCCATTGATCGATCAGGTTGATTCCTGTGGATGAGAGCCGAGTGTTAAATCCATTGGCCGAACCCGGTGAAGACCGGATCGAGAGTGGTTTGCGCCCGGCAAGCCTGGCGGAGTATGTGGGACAGGACGCCCTCAAAGAGAATCTCGAGGTGGCCATCGACGCGGCAATGAGGCGGGGCGACGCTCTCGATCATGTCTTGTTCCACGGTCATCCGGGGTTGGGAAAGACCACTCTGGCCTACATTATTTCCCGGGAACTGGGCGTGAATTTGAAAACCACCAGCGGACCCGTGCTCGAGCGGGCGGGTGACTTGGCCGCGCTTCTGACCAATCTGGAGTCCAACGATGTTCTGTTCATAGATGAGATTCACCGGCTGAGTCATGTAGTGGAAGAGATTCTGTATCCGGCCATGGAGGATTTTCAGCTGGATATTATCATCGGCCAGGGGCCGGGGGCCCGCTCCATCAAAATCGATTTGCCGCCTTTTACTTTGGTGGGTGCAACCACCAGAGCCGGCCTGCTGACCCCTCCGCTACGGGATCGATTTGGCGTTGTACTGCGAGTGGATTTTTACCGGACCGAGGATCTGACCACCATCGTGACGAGGGCGGCGCGCATACTCGAAGTGCCCATCGATCCCGAAGGAGCGGTCGAGATCGCTCGTCGCAGCCGGGGAACGCCCAGAGTGGCCAACCGGCTATTACGCAGGGTCCGCGATTATGCCCAGGTTCGGGCGAACGGAGTGATCACCAGAAAGGTGGCCGACGAGGCGTTGGTCATGCTCGAGGTGGATGATCGCGGGTTCGACAAAATGGATCGCCGCATCCTTTTGACGATCATCGAAAAGTACGAGGGCGGTCCGCTCGGACTGGACACCCTGGCGGCGGCCATCGGCGAAGAAAAAGATACCATCGAGGATGTCTACGAACCCTTTTTGATCCAGATGGGATTTCTGAAACGCACTCCCAGAGGAAGGGTGGCTACCCGGTTGGCTTACGAACATTTGAAATGCCCGTATCCGCACTCCGGGCAAAAGGCCCTGTATTAGGACACATTAGCCGGAACTCCGTTCTCGGCGGAAGGACTTCAGGAATCACGATAATGCATCCCGGTGTGAAACTGTTACTGCGAGTGGTGCTGGCATTGGCGGCCTCCCTGTTTCTGACGCACGTGTTCCTCAAGAGCGACTCGTGGTACGCGAGGATCGGACTGGCCTGTTTGCTGCTGATTATGGCGTACACCATGGAGGCGGTGCGTAAACGCAAGGATTAGGAACGGATCGATTGTACACCGTTTCATCAGGGTTCGAAGAAACGGTCGAGGGCCACAAGCGTGCGCTTCGGCGACTTGGGCTTTGCTTATCCCTTTTCTGTTTCATACTGTCGGCTTGTGCGGGAGCTCAAAAGACCATCAGGCTGGGTCCCGTGGATCCGAATTCGCTCAGTGACGGGGTTTTTCGCGGCGCATCGCGCGTGGGCCCTGTGATCGCCGAGGTGGACGTTACCGTCCTGAACGGAGCCGTCATCCGCATTGACGTCATTCGTCACGTGAACATGCTGGGAGGCGCTGCCAATCCTACCATCCCTCATCGAATCGTTTCAGCCCAGTCCACCGAAGTCGACGTTGTGAGCGGAGCCACCGGCAGTTCTATAGCAATCAT
Organism: Deltaproteobacteria bacterium; assembly: GCA_016208165.1. Lineage (NCBI taxonomy): Bacteria > Pseudomonadati > Myxococcota > Myxococcia > Deltaproteobacteria bacterium. Next base: position 21,970 of record JACQYL010000133.1, on the reverse strand, counting down.
GCAGGCCGTACAGGACGCGCTGGATGCGTCTCTGGCCGGCGGCAAAGAAGCGCCGGAATAACACGACCGGCGCAGAACCGGTTTCCCATGGCTCAGACGAACAGCGTTGCGTCAGACGATCGGAAAGTAATCTCCTGGAAAGTGTGGCTCTTTTGGGGACTGCTCGTATTGCTGTTGGGCCTCCTGGGCTGGCTGGTTTACCTGTACAGGCCTCAAGTTCAAGCCTACATGGACCTGGTGCTGAAGAAACCCAAGGACGTCAAGGAGTACGTGCTTTCCTGGGGCCCCTGGGCGCCGTTCGTATTTACTTCTCTTCAGGCTCTCCAAGTGGTTTTCGCTCCCGTTCCCGGAGAAGCCACGGGCTTCCTCGGCGGATTCATTTTCGGCTTTCTTCCGGGTTTTCTGTACTCTTCTGTCGGCTTGACGGTGGGATCGTTGATCAATCTCGGCATTGGACGGTATGTCGGCCGGGGGCTGGTGGAGCGAGTTCTACCTGCTTCCGTTCTGGCGCGTTTTGACCATCTACTGCGGGCCAAAGCGGTTTTTGTTATTTTTATTCTTTTCCTAATTCCCGGTTTTCCAAAGGATTACCTTTGTCTGGTTCTCGGAATGAGTCGATTGCCGCTCCGCCTGCTTCTGATCGTGGCGGCCGTGGGGCGTATTCCGGGCACGTTGATCCTTTCACTTCAGGGCGCGAGCCTGGAGGCCGGGCGCTATCTGCAGATTATCATTGTAAGCGCACTGGCCCTGGCTTTCCTGGGTCCGGCCTACCTCCTCAGAGATCGAATCTACCAGTGGTCGGAGCGTTGGGAGAAATCTCATTCTTCCAAGTAGATTCTCCTCCTACTTGGGCTTTCCGTTAAAATAACCGGACAGGATGCACAGGGCGAGAATGGTCTTGCCGTCCCGGATGTTCTCCTTGGCTATCTGCTCCCGGACCTCATCCATGGAAAGTATTTCCACCCTCGATATCTCATTCTCGTCCACGACGTTTGTCATCTTGGTCAAATGATGCGCTTCGTAAATCTCGATGGCTTCATCCGAGTATCCGATGGCCGGATAGTATTCGAAAATGCGCCTAATATCGGTCGCCTTGTAGCCGGTTTCTTCCAGGAGTTCTCTCCGGGCGCAGTTTTCGGCCGTTTCGCCCGGATCCAGTTTGCCCGCGGGAATCTCGAGGGTTTCCTGCCCGATGGCATACCTGTATTGTTTTACCATCACGATGTGGTTCTCGTCCACAAACGGCACCACAGCGGCGGCGAGGGGATGTTGGATCCTCATTCGTTCCGTGAGCTTACCGTTCCGCAAGAGCACCTGGTCCAGATGAGCGGAGAAATGTCTGGTAGAAATCGTGGCCAACGTTCGCAGTCGTTTTTCCATACCTATTATCCTTTGATGACTCCCCAAGGTCGCAATCGCGCAACTTTTCTTGATATCCCCGCATTGTGGACCACATCCACCACCTGGTCGACGTCTTTGTACGCTTCGGGTATTTCTTCGAGCAGGGTGGCGCGGCCCGCGGAGCGGACAAAAATGCCCCGGTCTTCCAATTCCCGTACGATGGCTCTGCCTTTGGCGGTTTTCTTGGCGGCGGCCCTGGAAAGGAGTCTCCCGGCTCCATGACATGTCGAGCCGAAGGTGTGCTCCATGGCCCCCGGCGCCCCCACCAGGACATAGGAAGCCGTGCCCATATCACCCGGTATGAGCACGGGTTGCCCCGTCTTTTTGAAGACCGGCGGCAGATCGGGATGCCCCGGCGGTAAAGCGCGTGTGGCGCCTTTCCGATGCACGCAAACCTTTCTTTTTTTTCCGTCGATAGCGTGTTCTTCGATCTTGGCGATGTTGTGACACACATCGTAGACCAGCCGCATGCCGTGTTCTCGAGGGGACAGCCCCAATGCCTGCTCGAATACCTCGATCGTCCAGTACATGAGTAACTGCCGGTTAGCCCAGGCATAGTTGGCCGCGCATGCCATGGCCGCCTGGTAATCCCGAGCCGTGGCGGTTCCCAACTCCGCGTAGACAAGTTGGCGATCCGGAAGCGCGATCTTTTTTTTCTGGGCTTCTTCCTGCAAGCGAACGAGGAAATCACTGCATACCTGATGCCCCAGCCCTCTGGATCCGGAATGGATCAGAACGGTCACCTGATCCCGTTCCAACCCCAGCATCCGGGCCGTTTCTTCGTCGTACACTTCTTCCACCAAGCCTACCTCGAGGAAATGGTTGCCCGATCCCAGTGTGCCTAATTGTTGCTGTCCCCGTTTGAGTGCCCGATCGCTGATCACGTCGGGATCCGCATCCTCGATGCGGCCATGGCTTTCGGTGTGTATCAAGTGATCGGAAATCCCGAACCCTTTGTTTACAGCCCACTGGGCTCCCTCGGCCAGCAGTTTCTTCTCGTCCGATGCACTGAGTTTGAGAGGACCTTTGCTGCCGACTCCGGTGGGTACGTGTTGATATAAGGCCAGCACCAATTCCTCTATTCGATCTTTCAGGTCCCCGCGTTTGAGGTCCGTGGCCAAGAGACGGCATCCGCAATTGATGTCGTATCCCACGCCGCCGGGCGAAATTACTCCTCCCTCAAGGTCGAACGCCGCTACTCCCCCGATGGGGAAACCGTATCCCGAATGGATGTCCGGCATGGCCAGAGAGTTCTTCACAATACCCGGCAGTTGAGCCACATTGGCCACCTGCTGCAGGCTTTCGTCCGATCGAATGGCGGGGAGGATTTCTTCGGATGCATAGATGATACCCGGAACTCGCATGGGGCCGCTTTTGGGTATTTCCCATCGCCATTCATCCAGTTTGCGTAAATGGATATGGTGCGTTGCCAAATCCGTTCCTTATGTAAACAGACGACCTGTGAGTTCAGGAGTGCTTTCGAATTAACTTGTAGACGAATTTCCCAATTTCATTTTCGTCTTTGATAAGAGGCTTGAGCGCTGTCAAGGGGACTTCCGCCCGGGCCATGGTTTTGTGGCCGCCGGCGGACCCGTATTTGCCTAGCAGTTTCTCGGCCAACTTGCCGGCATTACGACGATATCCGATGCTTCGGAATATGACGATGAGCTTCTGTCCCTCAACGGCGCTGACGATGCTCCAGGAACTTTCCCCGAGTTTCAGGAAGAAATCCGCCAGCTGCACGCAGATATCCGAGTTCGAGATTCTTCCCAAATGCGCGTACGCCGTATGTTTCCACAGCCTTAGGTTCTGCATGGCCTTTCGATAATACGTCAGGGATTTCTTGGTGATTTCAGAGTGTTCGATCTTCTGGATAATACTCTTGTTTGCCAGGGGAAAGAGGTAGCGGAAAGCGAGCATATCGCCTTGCATGCCCCCACGAACAAAGTTCAGCGTGTCGGTTTTAATTCCGTAAAAAAGGGCGGTGGCCAGTTGGGCAGAAGGCCGGATTCGGGCGGCCTTGAGGTATTCCGTCAGAATCGTGGAGGTTGCTCCGTACTCGGGCCGTATATCCAGAAAGGCCCCTTTCAGCCCGCTCGTGAGGGGGTGATGATCAATAACGATGTCAAAATTCATCTTCCCAAAGTCCGGATTGTGAGACGGCTGGGAATCCACTAAGGCGAACTTGGTGAATGCGGCGGCTTCGAGTTCTTTGATGGGGTTCAGCGTAACACCCAGCAGGCGGATCATGGCCAAATTGTCCCCTCTTTTCACCGGATGGGAGTTGTAAATGGCGGCGCCTTTCACTTTTCTCCAAAGTAGCCTCTTCAGCGCCATGGCGCTGGCGATAGCGTCCGGGTCGGCGGTGATCAGTATGGCCACTCGGTCCTCATGATTCAGGAGGGCCCGCAGGCGTTTCAGGCGATCTTTCATGGACACCGAACGGGCGAACCCTTGTTCCATCATCGAACAGGGGGCATCGTTCGCTGAAGCCGCGGTTTTCCCACTTTTTGAGGCGACGCCGGATTTACCATTCCGGGGAATGTTGTTTTCTACAACTTGCGCTGCGTTTCCGTCTGTCATAACGAACCCCTTTTTTGTATATTAAGGGGAGAAATGTGTGCCGTCAACGCTATCGGCCGCGACGGGGGGTTAGGCATTGACAGACACGTCAAATCGGGTAAGATAACAGATCCTTACTTTCCAACAATTTAAGATAGTTACTTTCGATGACCCAAATGACTCATCCTGTATATCCGTTTGCCGCCATCGTAGGCCAGCAGAAAATGAAACTGGCCCTACTTCTGAACGTCATCTACCCCGAAATCGGGGGGGTGCTCATCCGGGGCCATCGGGGCACGGCCAAGTCCACCGCTGTCCGGGGTCTGGTGAATGTCATGCCGTTCATTCGGGTTGTCTCGGACTGCCCCTTTCACTGCGACCCTGAGAACCCGCAAAGGATGTGCGACCGGTGTCTCGAGAGGTTCGAGGCAGGGGAAGTGCTGGACTGGATTGAGCGTCCGAGCCCCCTGGTGAACCTGCCCATCGGGGCTACGGAAGACCGTCTGTTGGGTTCCCTGGATTTGGAAAGAGCCCTCAGCAGGGGAGAACGCCGATTTGAACCGGGCTTGCTGGCCGAGGCCAATCGCGCCCTATTCTACGTGGACGAGGTTAATCTGTTAAACGACCACTTGGTGGATCTCCTGTTGGATGCAGCGGCCATGGGGGTGAACTTCGTCGAACGAGAGGGGCTGTCATTCAGCCATCCCAGCCGATTCGTGCTCATCGGCACCATGAATCCCGAGGAGGGAGACCTCAGACCTCAGCTTCTGGACCGCTTCGGCCTCTGTGTCGAGGTTTCGGGAAGCAAGGACGCAGCTGAACGCTCGGCAATTGCACGACGGCGTCTGAGGTTCGAATCCGAGCCGGCGAAGTTTGCGGAACAGTGGGCCGCCGAGGAGCGGAAACTGTCTCTCGACCTCGCTCAGGCCACCGAGCGGTTGAAGCACGTTACCGTGCCCGATGAAATTTGGGAACTGGCGGCGCGCTTCTCGTTGAGCTTTGAAACCGAGGGCCACAGGAGCGATATCACCATGGTCAAGGCGGCTATGGCTCTGAGTGCTCTGAACGGGACTCCGGAGGTGACTTCAAAAGAGCTCGTGCAGGCTGCGGAACTGGCCTTACCCCATCGCTTCAAGAAGCATGGCTTGCGTCATGCGGAACTGAACGTACAGAAGCTGGAGACACTGGCTGAAGCATTCGAGGAAGAGAAAGCTTCACCGGAGACGGCGTCCGGGCACGAAAAAAAAAAGCTTACGCTCGTTTAGAAAATGTCGATACTGTAGTCCCACCGGTGGCTTCGCATCCGGAGAATCGACGGCCCTCCATTCCCCTCGAGGACCTGATCCGCTCGTCCTCGCCGGGCCGCAGAAAAAGATCGCTTTTCCGGAAAGGTGAGGGCGCATCGGTGACCGATGCGCCTTTCGAGGGTCGCAGCTTTTCGGAGATAGCTCTTTTGGCCACGCTCAAAGCAGCCGCCGTCAGAGCGGCTTCACGAGGCCCGAACGACAGGATCCGAATCATTCCATCCGATCTGAAACAGAAAGTTCGGGAGCGGCGCGCCGGATACACGATTCTGTTCGTAGTGGATGCGAGTTCTTCCATGCGGGGAAAGGGACGCATGTCGCATGCGAAGGCGCTACTCCATGCCTACCTGAAAGAAAGCTATCTACGCCGTGACCGGGTGGGGTTGGTGGCTTTCCATCATGATCGGTCCCGCCTGGCGTTGCCTTTGACTCCGAACATGCGGCGCGCCGAGCATGTGGTGGAGCAGCTTGCTTTAGGCGGTAAGACGCCGTTGGCCGAGGGCATCGCTTTGGGGCTTCGGGCCTTGCTACAGGAGCGGTATCGCAATCCGGAAACGGACACCGTCATGGTGCTGGTTTCCGATGGCAAGCCCAACTTGAGTCTGCATGGAGGAGATCCCCTCGAAGAGGCGCTGATGGTGGCGGAGCGCGTGGCTCAGAACCGAACGGCCCTCGTGTTCATCGATACGGAGGATGACCCACTGGCTTTTGGTTACGGGCCTCAGGTGGCGCGGGCCGCCGGAGGGGTATACCGGACAATGGCGTCTCTGATGAAAGATTGACGGCCGCGGATCAGTCGCCATGAGAGCGGGAGCCGATGGGGCCTGCCGGCCGGAATGCGTTTACGCTCGTATCCGGGAAAATAGGGATCACCCATGAAATGCAGGAAGGGCTCGTATGCAACCGGCCTGCTGGGCGTGGCCATCCTCGCCGGCGCCCAGGTGCTGACGTATTTCAGGGTGGAGCCTTTTTTCTCCTGGTTCTATTCTTTTGCATGGTGGTCGTATATTCTGATCGCCGACAGCGTGGTGCAGTGCCTGGAGGGGCGATCGCTCATTCGGAATCGACCGCGTGAATTCTGGATGTTGGTTCCATGGTCCGTCACCTGCTGGCTGATCTTCGAACTGTTTAACCTGGCGCTCAAGAACTGGCAATACGTAAACGTACCCCCCGAGGTCTGGCTCCGGTGGCCCGGCTACGTACTGGCTTACTCGACCGTGCTTCCGGGCATTCTGGAAACCTTTGATCTGCTGAATGCACTAGGATTGTTCCGAACGATCCGTCCCCGGAAGTTGACCCAGGGATCGGGTTGGAGGAAACCCTGCTTCGCGCTGGGACTCCTCAGTACCGTCCTTGCGGTTGTATGGCCACGTTATTGTTTCCCCCTGGTGTGGGCCGGTCCGACCCTTATTCTGGAACCCCTAGTGCATGCTCTGGAGGGTGATTCACTGATTCGGAGGTGGCAACAGGCGGGTATCCGGCCGATTCTGAATCTGCTGTGCGCCGGGGCCGTATGCGGGCTGCTTTGGGAATTCTGGAACTTCTGGGCCGGGGCCAAGTGGAAGTACACAGTGCCTTTTGTGGGACACTGGAAGGTATTTGAAATGCCCATATTGGGCTTTCTTGGCTTTCCTCCGTTTGCGCTGGAGTGCTTCGTCATGGTCTCCGCCATAAAACTGTTTTACACCTGGGCTTCAAAGCCTTCCGGAGAACCGGAATGTTCGAACGTTCGTCGGGTTCTTTCAACAGGCGTGGCGGCCCTTGGGAACGTGCTTTTCTGGGTTTTTTCGTTTTATCAAATCGACACGCATACCATCGTGTCGTTCGGGTCCTAATGTCAAACCGTTTCGAGCGAACAGTCTATTATGCAACGTTGGGATGTCCAAAAAACCTTGTGGACACCGAACGCATGGCAGCTATCCTGCAAGAGTCCGGATTTCGATGGGTCCCTTCTCCGGAGCAGGCGGAGCTTATTCTGGTCAATACGTGCAGTTTCATCGAACCTGCCGTGCGGGAGTCCGCGGAGACCATTCTCGAGCTGGCGGAATACAAGAAGACAGGACAATGCAAGGCCCTGGTGGTGGCCGGCTGCCTGTTCAGCCGATTTGGCGGAGCCTTGAAAGAAAGCCTTCCCGAAGTGGATCTGTTTGTCGGAACCGACGAGTTTCAAACCATCGGCAAGAAGCTGCTGGAATCGGGATTGGCGGTCATGGAGCGCGAGGAGTCAGCGGGTGTCACGACCGGCCGTTTCAGGTCCACGCCCCCTTTCACGTCGTATCTGAAGATCGCGGAAGGGTGTGACAACGCCTGCACGTTTTGTCTGATTCCCAGCCTCAGGGGTCCTTACCGGAGCGTGCTCGTCGAAGATCTGCTTCGTGAAGCCGGGAGCCTTTCAGCGGAAGGAGTTGTCGAGCTGAACGTAGTCGCGCAGGACACGACCCGTTACGGCGAGGATCTGGAGAGTGAGGTGCGCCTTCCCGGTTTGATGGAACGGCTGGCCAGGGTTGGCGATTTCAGATGGATACGCGCGCTGTATCTCTACCCGGAACGGGTAGCGGACGAGCTTCTCGACGTCGTCGCTGCAAACGAGCGCCTGTTGCCCTACTTCGACCTCCCTTTGCAGCATGTGTCCGAGCCTGTATTGAAACGAATGGGGCGGTGGCGGCCGTCCTGGGATCCTTATCGTTTGATCGATCGCATTCGCGACCGAGTCCCGGACGCTGTCATTCGATTGACGGTTATGGTGGGATTTCCGGGCGAGACGACCCGGGACTACGACGAGTTGGTGCAGTTCATAGATCGGGTGCGTCCGGAACACGTTGGAGGATTCACATTTTATCCGGAGGAGGGGGTTCCTGCAGCCCGGCTGCCGGATCAGGTACCCCGCGGCGAACGGGAAAGGCGTTTGGAGGGCCTTATGCAACTCCAGGCGGACATTTCACGAGCAAAGAATTCAGCCAGGATCGGATCCGATGTAACGATCCTGGTGGAAGGCCGCTCGGACGAATATCCCGGCTTGCTCGAGGGCCGGGCCTGGTGGCACGCGCCCGAGATCGACGGCGCCGTGTTTTTTCAAGGGAAAGCGGGCCCCGGAGAGTGGGTCCGGGTCCGGATAACAAAAGCGTCCGAACATGACTTGTTTGGACGCATGATCGACCGTCTCTGAAGAGGGTTGGCGCCGCGATTCCGGAAATCGCGGTTTGCATTTTACGTTTTTTTAACATAATAAACCATAAGAAGATTCCCGTGGCTGCCGCCACACGCGCCTATGTTGTGCCGAACGGTCGCGTGCATGATATGGACATCCGAGTAAACACCTCGACGGCGCTCCAGGGAATCACAAGGGGTTATTTCACTACGATGGGAACAGGTACATGACACAACAGAGCTTTCTGATCGCCGTCGAAAAAGATGCGGAACAGATCAATCATTACCTCCAGGCGAACTTGGAATCCCACGTGGGTCTGATATCCAAAATAGGAGAACATATCCTGTTGGGAGGGGGGAAACGGATTCGGCCGATGCTGTTTGTTCTTTGCGCACGATTGGCGGATTACGGAGGCACATCCGAATACTACTTCTCGACGGTGTTTGAATATCTTCACGCGGCGACACTCTTACATGACGACGTCATTGACCGCGCCGAAGTCCGACGGGGAACCGAAACGGCCAATGTGCTCTGGGGTAATTCCGCCGCCGTATTGGTGGGGGATTTTCTGTATTCGAAATCGTTCAACATGGCGGTCGAGATGGGTAACCTTCGTGTTTTGGAGGTCCTGTCCAATACGACCAACCGTATGGCCGAAGGCATGGTCTTGGAACTGATCCACTCCTTTGATTTCAACATGCGCATGGAAGATTATCTGGAGGTAATCATATCCAAGACCGCAGTGCTCATGTCCGCCGCATGCCGCATCGGAGGCATGCTGGGCAACATAACGGAGGAACAGGAGAAACTCCTGGGTGATTTCGGCATGGATTTGGGCATCGCCTTTCAGCTGGTCGACGATGCATTGGATTACAGCGTCAGCCAAAAAGAATTCGGAAAGCCTGTGGGAAAGGACGTAGAAGAGGGGAAGATAACGCTCCCCCTGCTCCGCACTCTAGAAATCTGTACCCCGGAAGAGCGCCGAAAACTCATCGAATGGTGTGACAAGGATACCTTTAAACCTGAACATTTTTCTTCTATACAAACATTGGTGAGGAGCTATAACGGGGTCGAGTATAGTCTGGAGCGAGCCAAAGAGTACAAAGACCGAGCCCGAACCAATCTGCTCGCCTTTCCCGATATTCCAGGACGCCAACTGCTGATTGATTTGGCGGACTTTGTTGTGGAACGCCGTTTCTAGTCGAAGCGTCGGGATTCCTTCAGTTCCGCTCGGCGAGTTCCGGAAGAAGAGAGGACGAGGCTTATGGCCAAACAAGGAAACGAATCGAACTGGGTGTGGGTCTTTATCCAGCAGTACTTCGAGGGCGACAAGATGGTCGGCCGGCTAGATGAACAAAACGGGGAACAATTCATTCCCTTCTTCGAAGTCAAAGAAGACGGCTTGGCCTGTAAACATGCGTTCAAGAAAGAACAAGGCCCGGATTACGCTTTACAGGCCATGCTTTTCGAAGAATTGACCGACTATGCAAAGGAAAACGGTTTCTCGTTATACAAACTGGACGGAGAAGGCCATATTGTCGAGAAGCTGCGTTTTGAGCACTAGTTTGGGACCGCGGCTGTTCCATCCGGTTCCCGCCACCCGAGAGGTGGACGTATCTGAAGACAAAGGATGATGGTTTAGATGTTTGATTTTCAAAAAATCGCCGAGCAACGAATATTGGAGGCGATCGAACGGGGCGAATTGGACGGGCTTCCCGGTGCGGGATCTCCGATCGCATACGAGGACGAAAGCCGGATCCCGGAAGATCTAAGGATGGCCTACAAAATATTGAAGAACGCCAATTGCGTCCCTCCGGAAGTGTCGGAACTGAAAGAGATTCGACAGGCCGAGGACTTGCTCGAACACGTCAAGGACGAGCAGGAGAAATACCGGCTGGTAAAAAGACTGAATTTTCGGATCATGAAAATCAACATGCTCAAGAACAGACGTGCGGACTTCGAAATCCCCCAGCATTACTGCGAGAAACTGGCAGACAAACTGCAGAAAAAAGCGGAATAACCCGCGCTTGGGTCCCGACGCTATTATCGGGAACGTCCCATGCGAGAGTGACGCGACTACGTCAAGGGCATCCGGCTGTCGAAATCGGGCGTCGTGCGGTTTTGGTTCGTAACGCTCCTTGTTGTCCTCCTATCCCTTCCTGAATGCCGGAGGCTAGTTCAGCTTGACGAAGAGGCGGGTTCCCGCCGGTACACCCGACCAGTTGTCGATCTCTACGGCGCTCAGGAGCTTGTTGTCCGGGTAGAAGTAAAGGGTGTTTTCATTTCGATAGACGGAACCTACCACATTCTTGGGGTGTCTGCCTTGACGAAGCGTGTAAGGCCCCCGATATCCCATGATCATGCGAGTGTGTTCGGGAAGCGAATCCCAGTCGGAAACCCTGTGGCCGGGCAGAACCTTGCCGTCTGGAAGAAAATAGAAAGTGTTTTTGTTCCGATAGTTGGGTCCGGCCAGACTCCAGGCCGTTTTCCCGTGTTCCAGGGTCTTGATGGGCCCTTCTTCCACCTTCTGATCGGTGTCCACATTGAGAAGCACACGGGTCCCCGCAGGCAGACGACTCCATCCCAGCTTCTTCTCGACCTGATCACCCGGCAGCGTGGTTCCTCCGGGCAGGACGTATACGGTGTTGCAGGAATCGTAGTCTTCTCCTGCCACGTTCCAGGCAGTATTCCTGAGAGAGATCACATTGGATTGAAGGGCTTCATTGCTCGCCGAGGACTGAAGGGCTTCATTGCTTCCCAAGGACGGAACGGGTTTATCGCTTGCCAAGTACGGAACGGCATCATTACTTGCCAAGAGGCTTGCCGAACCGTAGAAAATTTCCGCCAGGTGGTCATCCTTTGTCAGCCGCCCGGCCCGAACATCGGGATCAAAGGTCCAGGCGGTTTTCAACCCGGCCTTCTGACGATCGAAATTCTTGGCGCAACGTTTTCGGCCGCGATGTTTCGTTGGATGCCAGCGGTTGGGCCGACCGTAAGCCACCTGCGCATGGGTGAGCACATCCCTTTCGTCAATCCCGTAAGCTTTCCGGAGCATCTGAAGCAGCCATTCGAGGGATCGGTATTGGGAGTCGGTAATGGTGCTGTAGTGATAGGCTATGAGTTCGATGCCCACCGAGTACGAGCTGACGTCCCTGTAACCGTTCCACATGGAAATGCCTGCGTGATCGGCTCGAAAACGGTGCCCCAGTATCCGATAGACATCGCCGTTTCTCGCGATGGCGTAATTGGCGTGCCCTCCGCAGGTGGTCAAGCGGCAACCACGGACTTTGCCTTGGCTGAGGGTTCGTAAGGTGCTTTCCAGACCGGCTTCGGAAGTGTGCACGATAACGAAGCGGGTTTCCGCCCGTGGACGCAGTTTGAAGCAGTCACTCAGCTTGTGCTCGATGTCGATAACTTTGGGTGTAAACTGGTGCCGACTCTTGGGACGTTGCGGCCGGGTTCCCTCGGAAAGATCGGGAAGCCCGATGAGGACGATCGCGAGCAAGGTCACGAAGCAGGGCCGGAAGAGATTTCGAATGCTCATCGTATGAAGCAAGGATCGCACGTGGATGACTCCGGATCTATGTGAGCCTTTTCCCTGATCGCAGTTTTACCTTCAGGACAGGCTCCGGTGTGATGGTTGTCCCGGCAGGGAAAGGCTTCGAGGCGCCGGGTGAATTCTTGTTGTCAGCTCAGGATCTCGCGGGCCACGATCTGTGTTTTTCGCACGGCTTCCTCGGCAACGGCTTCGGTCTCGGAACCCACCCCGCAAGCGGGGGTGACGAACGCGCATCCCGTCAGCCACTCGCCTTCCATTCCTTTGGACTCGAGTTCCGCCAGGTACGAGGAAAGGAGCTCGGTCAAGGCTCGGGCGGACTGTTCGAAGACCTCGTCCGAAGAAGGAACGATGCCCCAGGCGATGCTGCCTCCTCTTCGGAAGAAATGTGTCAAGTCGTTGAGGTACAGCAATAGATTGGGGAAGAAGCGAAATGCATCGAAACTCAACACGTCCAAATCCGAATGCAGCACCAGCGACCAGTCCGTATTACCGCAACAATGAATGCCGGCCACGGCGCCTTCCTGATGAATCGACTCCACAACTTGATTGAGGCTGCTGATGACGTTTTCCCTGTTCGCAGCCACAAAAGCGGACCCGAAAGACACGAGATAGGGTTCGTCAATGAACACGATGACCTCGGAGGCATAGCGCTTGAGCTGCTGAACCTGCCAGCGGGCGTTCAAACTCAGCGCGGTTACGACCGCTTCATAAATTTCGGAATGATAAAAGATCGCCCTGCCGTTTTGATCCGGGACGGTAAGACCGAAACTGAAAGGGCCGGTGACATGTCCTTTGAGCGCCCGGAGCGGCGCGTTCTCCGCACGTTTTAAGCGTTCCAGTAACGCATAAAACCCTGCAGCGTACGTTTCCGGGAGCTTGAAATAGTCCAGGTCTTCTTCCAGGACATGCGTATAGAATCGTTCCAGTTCCCGTTCGATCCGAGTTTCGGTGTCGACGAAAATTCGTTGCTTTTCCTCGTCCAGACGCACCCCTGGGACAGGGTGACTGTATTGAACGTACATGTTCTCCAGGAATCGGGACTTGGGAAGCTGGGGCCAGATCGGTATATCGGGAAACGCCTCGAAGATGAGGTCCAGCGCCGCCTCCGCAGCCACATGGGGAAAGCTGCCGATGGCCAATGGAAAGACACCTTTGAGTCGTTTCATGATCGCACCCGCGTTTGTTCTGCGCACAAACCTCCCCTTCTCCTCGACAGAGTTGCAGCGGAGGGCGATCGCGGCAACTCTGCCTGGAGGAAGGAAGCGTAGTCCGGAAAACGCCGGCTTCTCTTGGGGGCGCCAGAGCGTAACCGGTTACTATAGTTAATTTTGTATCAAAACTATACGTAAAAGTCAAATATTTTTTATCAGTTATGCTATCCTTGCCCCGGCTTGACAGCCGAATCGATCGGACCTATGATTCGACATAACTGTGTCCCCGATTTCACCCTCCACGAGCTTCCATCGTAATAACCAGTTATCCACGCAGGGTACGGTAAAGGGTAGCTCCGAGGCCGCCGGTGAACACAACTTTTCTGAAAGTGAGTGCATCATTCCAATGAATAGGAACAATGCGCCGGAATACACGGCGAATGTGCCCACAAGAACCGTCATCCCGGACCGGAACGCGTGTTTCCGCATCATGCGGAGCCATCATATGCTTCCGAACATCTTCGAACACAGCGAACTGGTGGCTCGAGTCGCCCTCTTTCTGGGCCGGGCGCTGAACGAAAACGGCAGCGTGCTGAACCTGAAACTGGTACAGGCTGGAGCGCTGCTGCACGACATCACCAAAACCCGGTCCATTCAGACCCGGGAGCGCCATGACGCCACCGGCGAGCAGCTTCTGAGAGAAATGGGGTATCCGGAGGTGGCTTATATCGTGGGCCTGCATGTCCACCTGGCGGACGAACCCCTGAAAACCGCTTTCGTCACCGAGGCGGAGCTGGTCTACTACTCGGACAAGCGCGTAAAACACAGCCTTTTGGTGAGCCTCGAAGAGCGATACAGGGACCTTCTGGAGCGGTATGCGCACACTCCCGCGCACATTCGTCTTTTAAGCAGCAACCACACGGTGTCCAGGGAAGTGGAACGAAGGGTATTTACAGGGCTGGATCTGAACCCGGAGGATCTGAAAGAGAGACTTTATGAAACGCCTTAGGCTCGGTCTCTTGTATGGCGGCACCTCGAGTGAGCGCGACGTGTCCATCTCGGGATGGAAGGTGGTCAGGAAGCATTTCGATCCCGACCGGTTCGAACTCGAGCACTTCGATCTGAAAACGGACCTCGCCGTTCTTATGACCAGAGCTCCGAAACTGGACGCGGCGTTCATCTGTTTGCACGGCCGCGGCGGCGAAGACGGAGTCCTTCAGGGTTTCCTCGAGCAGGTGGGCCTTCCTTATCAGGGCTCCGGCGTTTTGGCCAGCGCCCTGGCCATGAACAAACAGCTTTCCAAACTGCTGTTCCGGCAAGCGGGATTGGATGTGGCCGCCGACATAGTGGTGACCCGATCCGACAAGGTGGATCCCGACCTCGTTGGCAAGCGCCTGGGGTACCCCATCATGGTCAAGCCGCTTCGTGAAGGGTCCAGCATCGGCATGAGCCTGGTCCGCGACCCTTCCATTCTGTCGAAGGCCCTGGAGCAAGCCTTTTCATACGATTCTCACGTGCTGCTCGAAGAGTACCTGAACGGCGTGGAGATCACCGGGGCGGTACTCGGCAACAGCCGGATTCGCGCATTGCCGCTCGTAGAGATCAGACCCGGCCAAAGCCACGAGTTTTTTGATCTGACAGCCAAATATACGCCCGGCGCAACGGAAGAAATCTGTCCCGCCCGCGTGAGCGAACCCATTACCCGGCGCGCTCAGGCCGCCGCTCTGAAAGCCCATGAAGCGCTGGGATGCCGAGGCTACAGCCGGGTGGACATGTTCGTTTGCGGCGACGCCGTAAAAGTGCTCGAAGTCAACACCATTCCGGGAATGACGGATACCAGCCTTTTTCCGCAGGCCGCTCAGGCCGAGGGCATCAGCTTTTCCAAGCTCTTGGAAATATTGGTGGATCTGGCGCTGGGGGGCGAACTGGAGTAGGCAAGATAACCCGCCCCGGGAAGGAACGCGCTTGCGCATCCGCCCCCCAAGACCTTTATATCCCTTATATCCCTTCGAGGTATCGGGTGACTCGCCTGACGCTTCTCCCGAATGCTTCCCTTCGAGACCCCGGCCCCAAAGCATCCTACCTCAAATCGCTCCGTCGACAGGCAGCGTGATCATGCAAGCTCATATACGAGCTTGACCCGGATGGAGTTGACAGTTCAAAATGGGTATAGTTGTTCCTATGTAGCATCCATCGGAGGGGGTTCCTAGGCAGGGAGGTAACGTTGTGGGTTCCCGAAATCGGGATGCATAGGTTTGTCCCATGCGTTGCCTGCATCATTCACCTTTTGAAGAGGAGCGCCGTTATGCAAGGAATTCACAAAGCAGCCTTAGTTTTGGTTTGTGTCGTCTTCACGGGCATGTTCGCCGGATCGCCCGCTTATTCTCTCGACATCGGGAAATCCCTCGAATCCGTGACCAAGATGGGCGAATACAGCGACAAACTGAAGGGCCTGTATGAAGAGCTGATGGGATTTAAAGACAGCGCCAAATTCCACGATGTGGGATTTGATAATTGCTGCGAGTTCGCCAAATGGAAGGACAAGGTAACCGGCCTGACCAAGGAAGCGAAGACGCCGGTAGAAGAAAAGGCCTCGAGCAGCCTGGCTCAACTAGGTGAAGAATACCTGAAAACCAAAGGCGCGGAAAACGACACCACCAGCAGCCTGACTTCAATCATTAAGGGCGTGCTGGGGAAGTAGTTGGTTCAATCCAACATATGTTTCGGGGGACTGCTTTTGCCCTAGGAGCCGTCCCCCCTTCATCTGCGAAAAAACCTGAACCGGTGTGGCGCGCTGCCTGCCAGGCGTCTCTTATTTGGCCTCCTGGAAACGGAGTCGTTCAGGATCACGCCCATCCTTGCCGGTTCAGTCGATTGGCCTTAATTCAGAAAATAGTTGATCTCCGGTATCGATCACCAGTCCGCCGTTCCGAACAACAGGATCTATGGCTTCCGCGCAATTAGGGACACAATCCGTCCATTCGAGCGACTGAGAGGAACGAGCCGAGGCTTGGCGTCTTATTGCCGGAAGGGAAAACCGGTTCACTTGGCGCTCGTTATTCCTAACCTCGTCGGTTGCTCAAATTCATTACAATAGCGATGACGTAATTGCTCAATTTTTGAGCAGTTTACTTCCTCTGTGAATGGACCGATCTGGAAACTATCAATGTAATAAAGGGGTTATTATACATGGCATGTTTGTTGCTTCTATCAACCATGGTTCATTCGTAATGAGGGTGCTCTTTCGAAGTCGAGTTACGATCCGGCGGCTGCTGATCCGGTGCTGTGGCAGGTAAGGATTAGCGCCCCCTATTCTTGAATTTAATTCTTTACCGGCCATGCACCAAAGGTGTAAAGTAGTCACATGCTTAAATCCGGCGACATGAAGACCGGCGCGCTAGTCGCTTCCAGGAACGCGTGACCTCGTCCGGGCTCGAGCGTCGGGAGGAAGCGGAGATACCCGGTATCGTTAGGCGGGCCATGTAGGTTTGCCACGGGGCAGAGACCGTGCCGGCCCTCTTGAAAGATGTCCTGTCCAATCGCGGATTAAGGTTCCTGCCGACGGAGCCGGCCGCCGCTTTCATGGTCCGCAACAACGCCATTGGTTTGGTGGCGAAGATCATGTGCTTTTCCATGCCGTGGAGCCTCGGAAACGGGTCTATATACGGGGCATAGAGTGTGTGTTCGCTGTTTTTCAGCGTTTGATGAAGCCTTTGTATCGGTCTTTTTCTATCAAACAAACATACACCATTCGATCCTGCTTGGCTTCTGTGTGCTATCATGAACATTCGCTTTCATTCTATTCTGATCCTATCTCTGATTTTTATTTCGCTGAATATTTCGATGTCTCATGCGGATCAATTCGTAGAGTTGAACGTCGAGACCGGGGACTGTTTGATCAAAATATGCAGAAAATGGCTGCAATATCCGGAGGACTGGCCGAAGATCGCTGAATTGAACAACATAAAGAATCCAAACCTGATACATCCGAATGATAAAGTTATTGTGCCTATAGATATGTTAAAGGGGATCCCCTTGAACGGCGTAATAACCTTCGTTCAAGGAGATGTAAAAATCAGCAAGGATACGGATCAAACCTCAATTCCCGTCCATTTGAACGACTCAATTCGTGAGGGTAGTCGTATCACAACCGGTAACGACGGTTCGGTGAGAGTGAGTTTTCAGGACGGGTACGCCTTCGTAATAAGGTCGAATACCAACCTCCGAATCATCCAGGCAAATACCAAGAGAGAGTCCCGACTCTTCTTCCAATTATGGATGGGAATAGGAAGAGTCCTCTCAAGGATCAAGAAAGCCACGGGCGCCGACGCACGCTTTCAGGTGGAAACGCCTTCCGCGGTGGCGGCTGTCCGGGGCACGGAATTTCGAGCCTCCGTCGACACGAGCGAAGACACCCGATGCGAAGTACTCCAGGGGAGCCTGTCGCTCAAAGCCAATGAAGCCGAAGTTCAGGTCAAGGAGGGCGAAGGCAGTCTTGTACGAAAAGGCGAAGCCCCCTCGGCGCCTTCCGAACTCCTTCCTCCCCCCGAGGTTACGATCCCTTCACCCTTGATTACCCATTTACCGGTGGAACTCGAGTTCGAGAACATAGAAGGGGCTTTTCGATATCGAATCATGATTGCGGCGGATCCCGATTTCCATGGCATTCTCCGAGAAACCATGGTCGAGCCTCGCGAGAGGTTCCGATTGGACGACATGGCTGACGGCGCGTATTTTCTGCGGGCCGGGAGCATCGACCGCGCGGGTATCGAGGGGATCGACTCCGTACCGGTCGAATTTCGCATCCGAGTCCATCCACGGCCGCCCGTTCTTTCGTGGGCACAAGGAGATCGGGTATTCAAGAGCGGCATGGTTCACTTTTCGTGGGCCGGCGTGCCGCAGGCGAAAAAATACCGCATCCAGGTGCGGAAAGGGGAGTTGCTTCAGGTGTTCGACAAAGTGATAACGGAGACAACGCAACCGGCTTTCGAATTTCAACCGGCCGCTCCCTCCGTATATCAGGTCAGAATTCGTTCCATCGCCGAGGACGACTATGAGGGTTTGTGGTCCAATGTCTCTTCCTTCCGGGTAGTCCCACCTCCTCCGGAGCCCGCGATCGAACCAATGGACAAGAAGGGGAACCGGCTGCGAATCACATCACCCGCTGTTGCAGACCACTTCCGGTATGAGTTTCAGATTTCCAAAGATCCACGGTTCCAGGAAATCATCGTATCGAAAACAACCGAGGTACCCGAAATCATTCTGGAGAAACCCGAGGATCCGGGGACCTATTATGTGCGCGCATCGCTCCATTTGCCGGGATTCCAAAGCGACTTCTCTCCGTCCGCCGGCTTCGAAGTCAAAGAAGAATCCGCTCTTCTATCGGCCGTCCTGTTCGCCGCTTTCGTCGTGGCAATCATTCTGCCTGCTTCCCTTCTTTTCTAAGAGATGCTATGACCGCTTTGGCCGACCACAAAAAATACCTTGCCGGCTCCTCTATCCGATCCGCCCTATTCGTCGTGTTATGTATGGCGTCGATATGGATAGCCGGGGAAGCCGGTTTGCTAACGTCGGTCGATTCATATTTATACGATCTTGGCTTTAGACTCCGCGGTTCGATCCCGCATGATCGGCATATAGTTATCATAGCTATCGACGAAAAAACGCTTAACACATTGGGTAGGTGGCCGATCCGAAGAAAGTATTATGCAGACCTGCTGGACAGGCTTGAACATGCCGGCTGCGTCGGTTTTGATATTATCATGTCCGAAGCGTCCCCTGATGATGCCGGCCTGAATTCTGCGATCGATAAACATTCCAGAGTCGTTCTCCCCATATATATAACGAATGATTTGTTTACGGATGCCCCTGACCGATCCTTGTTTGGTGCGACCGTTGGCCATATTCATGTGGAACAGGACGTGGATAGTATCGTAAGATCTGTCTTTCACAATATAACTTATAGGAACCACTCTGTTCCGTCGTTCTCGTCGGCAATGTACCGTATTTTAGGCGGCCGGAATGCCAATGGCGGCATCAGTAATACCTACGAGAAGACGTCCTATTTTTCGACTAACACGTATGATAAGATCCTCCAGAATCATTTGATGAATATCAACTTTTTCTGCTGTTCCTATTCGTTCATGTCAAAGGGTACGGAGAAGCCGTTATCGCCGCATTCCTTTTTCTTTCGATACTGACGATTCCATTCGCCGTTTTGTACCGTCACCACGTATGGATTTCTCCCGCATTGTTTTTGCCGGCTTTCCTGATCGCTTTTGTCTTGGCGCACTTGTTCAAGTTGGATCGTTTGGGAAGGCTCCTGTATATTGCCAACAGAGACTGGGAGGATTCGTTTAACAGCATTTCCGATGCCATCGTGGTTTTTGATATGAATGGCGGTATCATTAAACACAACCGGGCGGCATCAAAAGTGCTGAGCGAACCTTTACGCGATACTCTCGTTCAGAAGTCTAAGGAGGTCATCAAATCCGCCCACAGGAATCGTACGGTCCTATCGAACGGTTCACCTCCGGATATGAGCTACAAAATGGTAGATGAGATTTCACAGTCGTCTCTTTCGAAACATTTTGAAATCACGTCAATCCCAAGATTGGGTCGGCACGGCCGTCCCATCGGCAGCGTACATATCGTCAGAGACACGACCGACCAGAAGATATCCGAGTACGAGCGAGAAGTTCTTCAAGACCAGCTGATCAAGGCCCAGCAGATCGAATCCATAGCCGCTCTGGCCGGCGGCATTGCGCATGACTTCAACAACATATTGGCGGCCATCGTCGGGTTCGCGGAAATGGCGCTACTTGAAACTTCCGAGTCGGGAAAGGCGCATGCCAAAATCGCCGGAATTCTCTCCGCGAGCCACAGGGGAAGAGACCTGGTCAAACAAATACTCAAACTCGGAAGAGAAAGCGACCAGGAACGAAAGCCGATTCGAATGGATCTAATCATCGAGGACACGTTGAAACTTCTCAGGGCCGCTCTGCCGTCGAGCATCGGGATTCGGACCGACATTTCCGCAAAGGATCCGGTATTGGGAAATCCGACTCAGGTTCAACAGGTCCTCATGAATCTCTGCATCAACGCAGCCCATGCGATGCAGGATGGCGGCGGGGTGCTAGGCATCACCCTCGAGGGGGCGGATCTTCAGGAAGGACTTGTTTCAGGAAATCCTCCACTCCAGCCGGGTATGTACATCCGTCTCAGCGTGAGCGATACGGGAATCGGCATCATCCCGGAAAACATGCAACGCATATTCGAGCCCTACTTCACAACCAAGGCGAAAGGCAAGGGCACGGGCTTGGGTCTTTCCACCGTACGTAGTATTGTCACAAACCACGGGGGATCGATCCTGGTGGAAAGTGAAATCAAGAAAGGAACGACCTTTCACGTTTACCTGCCTCTGAGCGCCGTGGACGAATCCTTGGATGCCGAACAGGCTGTTCTGCCCCTGCCCAAAGGCACCGAACGGATTTTGTTCTTGGATGACGAAGAAAGCCTTCTGGAGATCGGGAAGGACATGCTTACCCATCTCGGCTATGAAGTGGTCACTTTTTCGGACCCGTTGCAGGCTCTGGACCGGTTTAAACAGGATCCCAAAGCCATTGACCTTATCATCACGGATATGACGATGCCCGGGATGACCGGAGACAAGGTGTGTGATGAGATAGCGAAAGTCAGGAGCGACATGCCGATCATCGTATGTTCCGGTTTCAGCGAACAGGTGAGTCTGTCCAAAAGGGCAAGGGCGGGGGCGACGGCTTTCTTGATGAAACCTTACGCCATGAGCGAGTTTTCGAATGCCATTCGCTCGGCGCTGGACGGACGCCGTTAAACAGAGCTTGGGAGGCGTTTTCCAGCTCTTACGGGAATCGGTTTCAGCACATTGGAGAGCGGTAAGGTCCGCACACATCGCGACAAGCATCCAGAACATCGGCTTTGTATCAAAACGGCTACAGTGCGGGGGCCGCGGACTCTAGGAGAGGGAGATGCCGTGCTTTTTCATCTTCTTGTACAAGTGAGTGCGATGAATACCCAGCAGGTCGGCGGCCCGCGCCTTGTTGTTCTTGGCCAGTCTGAGAGCGTTCATGAGAGCTTCGCGTTCCGCGCCGGCCATGATCCCCTCCAATCTCAAATCACCGGGCCCGAGAGCCGCATATCGGCTTCGCTTGAGTGAAAACGGAAGATCGGAAACGTCCACCTCGCCGTGTCCGTCGAAGGTACAGACAATCCGCTCCATGACATTGGAGAGTTCCCTCACGTTGCCCTGCCAGTTGTGCTCGCTGAGAATCCATTCCGACTCGGGGGCCAGTTTCATGCGCGGGGTTTGCAGATCCTCGGAAATCCGGTCAAGGAGGTGCCGGGCAAGCGGGATGATGTCCTCGCGGCGTTCTCTAAGGGTAGGAATGTGCAGATGGATAACGTTCAGCCGGTAGAACAGATCCTTTCTGAGGGCGCGGGTTGACAGCATTTCTTCCAGGTTCTGATTGGTCGCCGCAACGATCCGGAAGTCGGCTTTAATGAGAGAGGTGCCCCCAACCCGTTCAAATTCTTTTTCTTCCAGCACCCGTAGCAGTTTGGGCTGCATCTCCTTGGGCAGGTCGCCCACTTCGTCAAGAAAGACCGTTCCGCCCTGAGCCAATTCGAATTTGCCCGGCTTGCCCCCGGAACGGGCGCCCGTAAAGGCGCCCTCCTCATAGCCGAACAATTCAGATTCGAACAGATCTTTGGGTATGGCGGAACAGTTGATGCGGACGAAGGGGCGGAGTTTCCGCGGACTCGCATGGTGGATGGCTTGGGCGAACAATTCCTTGCCAGTGCCCGACTC
>JACQYL010000132.1 GCA_016208165.1 Deltaproteobacteria bacterium | reverse complement strand
GGGGTGTTGAAAAACCCCGGTTGTCACAGGTTGTTGAAAAACGATGAGATGCAAGGCGCGCAAATCCTGAGGAACAAGGCGTACATAGAGTACGTCGCAGTGACGAAGGATGAAGCGCAACGCCGTTGGCGTGACCGCAGATCGCGTTTTTCAACAGCCTGCTAGTAATACTAGGTTAAGTTCATGACGAATCATTTATGGTTGGGAAGGTGGTGTGACACCATGGACAACGCCCACCCATTCTAATCAACGCGGCCTGAAGGGACCTCCTCGTCTGGGGCAAGGTTACACCAGAAGTTTTTTTTAATGCGTGCTCGTTCCGTCTGCAGGAACGCATAAGCAAGGGTTACGAGAGTCACATGATGATGCCAACCCAGCCATTGTCTGCCTTCAAAATGATCGAGCCCGAGTTCTTCCTTCATTTCCCGATAATCGAGCTCGATCCGCCATCGGGCCCTGGCGGTCCGAACGACTTGGCAGATGCCCGGCGTTTGGCCGTCGAACCATGCAAGCCAATATTTAGTGGGAGCCTTCTCTTCTTCTGGCCATTCGATCAAAAGCAACTCGGGTACCCGCTCGGGATGCGCTTGCTTGCGCCAGCCATGCGCGGCCCAGACTTGGACCAGAGCGAATCGGGAATTTTGAGGCCCTCGAGTACCTTCCCGCCACGTAACGGCGTGCCACGCCTGGTCTTCGAGACTTTGGGCCAAGTCCGACAAGTTCCGGACTTGAGGCAGCAACGCCAATGGAGGATATTTTCTGGGACGCCCCTTCTCGTTTGGAGGAGGGAGCTCGATGTTCGGGTCTTGATCCCAGACCACCGTCGAGGGCTCCACCTGCACGGCATAAGAAAGCCCCCGACTTCTCAGCTTCTCTCGAAAACCGAACTCGTTCCCGTAAAAGGAATCGGCCACCACGGGTCGGGCGGGCACACCCCAGGAAATCGCCTGATCCAAAAGCTCCACAGCCAATTCGGACTTGCCCCTGTACTCCACCTCGGACGGAATCTTGGCCTTGGCGGACCTGTCGGGGTCTGCAAACCAGTCCCTCGGAATGTACAGTTTCCAGCCCAACGGACAGCTTGCTTCAGAACTGCTCCAATGGAGCGTCACCGAGACTTGGCAGTTTGCAACTTTGCCCAAAGCCCCACAATACTGCCTGCCCACACCCACGGAATGACGGCCGGCTTTGGGGAAAGAGGTCTCGTCAATAATCCAAACCTCGGCCTCGGAAAAAAGATCGATCATTCTGAGGGCAAGGCGCTTCTGAATCTCCTCGACGGCCCAGGGGCTTTGACCGACAAACTGCCGCAACGCTTGAACGTCGGCGCCGGGTATCCTGTTGGCAATGGGTTCAATCGACTTACGCTCCCCGTCGAGCAGAAGTCCATCCAGATAAACCCTGGCCCAGTGACGCCGTTCACTCCGACCCAAAGGCTGCAAAAAGTCCCGGAGGAACCGGCTCAACCTACGATCCAAAGCGTTCAGTTGTTTTGTTCTCATGAACGCATATTGCGCTCATTGAAACATAAAGTCAATACATACTTAACCTAGTACTATTAGCAGCCCGTTGAAAAAGCCGGGTTGTTACAGGCCGTTGAAAAAGGATGAGATGCAAGGCGCGCAATTCCCGAGGAATGAAGGCGTACATAGAGTACGTCACAGTGACGAGGGATGAAGTGCAACGCCGCAGATCGCGTTTTTCAACAGCCTGTAAGGGGACCAGGTTCTATCATCCGGTTGCTTCAATCGTTCTCTTTTTTCCCCTACTGGAGGCATACGATCACGGTTCTCCCTTTCCTCCGGGAAAGGAGTGGGAGGAGAGTATATGCCGCATTCAGCATGGGGCATCGCCCTGAGGACGTGTCTGTCCGGGCTCGGACACGTACGGACAGCGAACTCCCCAATCTTTTCAAAGGATCGGCCTTCATATAAACTTCTTTTGGAGCTATCTGTCTCGTACCATTGGCGGATCGGATAGCCGCCGGATTCTCTGAGAGCGGGTCTTTGTCAAATCGTCCCATCCAGCGGCCGAAAGGCGCCCATGCGGAAAAGAGTAAATCGGCTGTATCGCGCTCCATGGCGTGTTCAAACGCCGGTTTCATTTAATCCGGCTGTTCAGAACAAGCGCTTTGCAAAAGGGGCATGCGTCGGCCTGATATTCGTGTGGGTGCTCATCCTGAGTGTAACGGATCATGCCACCAAGGCGGAGACGCGCCGGCTGAAAACGGATTACGAGGTGAGTCTGGAGGGTGTGCAGGACACGACGATGAAGACGGACCTCGAGTCCATGTCGGACACGGTCACACTCGAAACCAGGCCACCGGCCGGTTTGTATGGATTGAGGGAGAGAACCGAGCGCGACGTGCCCAAGTTTCTGGACTATTTCCAATCTCAGGGTCACTATGGCGCCGCTGTTCATGTGGAGATCGACCGGAAATCTACGCCGGTTCAGGTTCGTTTCAACATTGACGCCGGACCGGTCTATCGTTTGGAGTCCGCCGAGCTGGAAATCCAGGGTCCGAAACCCGAACTCAAAAAGAGGTTACCGTCTTTGGAACTGCTCGGCCTGAAAGCCGGAACGCCCGCCGGAGCCAAGACCATTCTGGGGGCTCAAACGGCGCTGATGCAGGATGTAAGAAATCTCGGCTACGTTTTTGCCAGGTTTGACACGCCGCAAGTCCTGGTGGACCACCATTCGAAGACCGCGAAGGTGATTTTGAAACTGGTTCCCGGTCCACGGGCGTGGTTTGGCGAGACGACTGTTTCCGGATTGCAGGAAGTGAGGGAATCCGTTGTCAGGGACAAGGTTCCCTGGAAAAAAGGAGACCTGTTTCAAGAATGGCTCCTTACGAAACTCCAGGCCCGCCTTACGGGAACCGGACTGTTCGCCTTTGTTGAAATCACCCATGCCGACACGCTTCCGGACTCCGGTCTTCTTCCCATCCGAGTCCGGATCAAGGAACGAAAACAGCGAACCGTTGGGGCCGGTGTCAGCTACAAGACAGACGAAGGCCCGGGCGCCAAGGTCTTTTGGGAGAACAGGAACGTACGACGTCAGGGAGAGAAGTTGAGGCTCCAAGCCGAAGCTTCGGGCATTGTGCTGGGCGCCGAAGGATCATTCAGGATACCCGCCTTTCGCCGGGACGACCAGTCCCTGGTTTTCAGCAGCCGTGTGGCGAGAGAGGACACGGACGCGTACGAAAGCCTGGGAGTTACGGTGTCCGCGGCCGTTGAACGGGAACTGGCCGCCGGGTTGCGAGTGGGTGCGGGCCCCGCCTACCGGCTTAGCCGGGTGGACCAGATGGACAAACGGGAAGAATTCGCTCTGTTGTCTTTTCCGTGTCTGCTTTCGTGGGACACGAGTGATAACCTTCTGGATCCCACCAAGGGCGGCCGATTCGCCCTTGGAATTGCTCCGTTTTACGACATGCTGGGAATCGACCTCGGCTTTCTGAAAGGATCCATGAGTTACAGTCGTTATGTGGGCTTATGGAAAAAGCCGTTCATCGCATTCTCGGGCCGGGGCCTTTTGGGCTTCCTCGAGGGAGCTTCGCGCGACAGGGTGCCGGCGGACGAACGATTCTATGCGGGCGGAGGCGGGTCTGTTCGGGGATACCCTTACCAGACTCTGGGGCCCCTTTCGGACGGGGAGCCCGTTGGAGGCAGGTCCGTTACCGAAGTCAGTCTCGAACTCCGGATGAAAGTGACGGAGACTATAGGTCTCGTGACTTTTCTGGATGGAGGGAGCGCTTTCGAGTCCTCGGTTCCGAATTTCGAGGAACCCTTACGCTGGGGAGCCGGAATTGGAATCCGATACTACACCGCCGTGGGCCCTTTGCGTTTGGACCTGGCTTTTCCTCTGCACCGCCGCGAAGGCATAGATGACGCCTTCCAGGTCTATGTAAGCATCGGACAGGCCTTTTGACGAGACCCATGAACATAAAACGGGCCATCGGATGGACCGTCGGGGGTTTGGCCGCAGCCGTGCTGATCCTGACGGCCCTTTACGCGATCCTGCAAACGCCCTCCGCCAAGAAGGTCATCTGCTCAACTCTATCCGGCTTATTGAGTTCGAAACCCCATGCAGAGGTGCAAATAGAAGGATTAC
Organism: Deltaproteobacteria bacterium; assembly: GCA_016208165.1. Taxonomy (NCBI): domain Bacteria; kingdom Pseudomonadati; phylum Myxococcota; class Myxococcia; species Deltaproteobacteria bacterium. The sequence goes on along the minus strand of JACQYL010000132.1, from coordinate 12,851 downwards.
AGGGGCGAATTCCATCTGACGTTCGAATAGAACGTATCTCCTTAGGCGATGAGCAAGGGCCGTGGTGCGTGTTTCACGATATTCATCTCGAGTGGTCACCGTTGGACCTGTTATGGGGGCGGGTACGGATCGAGGCCTTGGAGGCGGCCCGGGTGGAGATCTTTCGCAAGCCGTCGAAAAGTGAAACAAAAGAGGAGCAAAAAGCGCTCGATCCCTTCTCCGTGATGGATGATCTCTCGCTCGTAACAGTCGAGCGGTTCAACATAGCTGAGATTCACCTGCACCAGGCCGTTCTTAACGAAGAAGGAGTTTTCAAGGTAGAGGGAGAATTCCCAGGCGCCCGTGCAAAAACGGGAACCGTCGGATCTCTTCAAGTTCGGCGAATCGATCCCGGCTCGGATACGTTGTTGAAATGGACGGTCGAAGGAACGGATCGGCCCCGTGTGTTCAATACGAGCCTGACGTTCGAGGAATCTCCCGGTGGCTGGGTGTCGACCCTGCTTGGACTCGAAAAGAACGAAAGCCTGTCGCTCATGCTTCGAGGGAGCGGCGGACCGGATGTTTGGAACGGGGATCTGAGAGCATCTTTCGGGAAATTCGGTTCCATCGAGTCCGAAGTGAACGCTTCGTTGGAACCTGTTTTCAGCGTGTCCACGGAAGGATCGACGATCCCCGGACAGTCCATTATCCCGTCTGACTTGAAAGTATTGATCGGACCTGAAATCCGCTTCTCCGCCGAGGCCCGATTGGAGCCCGACCGGGCGGAACTCATCCATCGGGCCCAGTTCGATATAGACGCCGGCCGTTTGAGCCTCGATGGGGAGTTTCAATATCGAACACATGAACTTCACACGAACGCGTCTTTAAGCGTAGACGATTTAAATGTGATCCAGCCGTTGCTTCAGGTTCCCATCAGCGGATCCTTGACGGCTCGAACGCGGGTGGAAGGATTTCTTTCAGCCTCCGTGGCGGACATCTCCGTCCGCGCGACGGACGTCAAGATTGGGGACGCAGGAATCCACGACTTCGAAACGGATTTCAGGCTGCGATCCCTGATTCCGTCCGACCGGGCGGGACGGGGAATTCGCATCGTCGGAAAGGGACTGGCCGAAGGACTGACAGGTTCATTGGAGTCTCCTCTTCTGCTGGATTCCGTTGAATGGCAATGGGGGGCGGACGTCCGTTCGGGCCGGGAAGTACTCCTCGACTTTTTGTCAATCAAGAGCAGGAACCATTCCGTGCAACTGGCCGGAACGATCGACCCATCGGAGCCGAGCGGCTCTATCGTCGGAGTGGGCCGGGTCGAGAACCTGGAAACCCTCTCCGGATGGCTCGGCATCGAGACACGAGGTTCCGGCGTATTACAGGTCCAAGCGACCGGTTCCGCCCGAACCCGTTCAGCCACGGCCCAAGTCAGAGGGACGATGCACCTGCCGGAAGGGATATCGACCGTACCGGCATCGGTCTTAGGTTCCGACGTGGCACTCTCCGCTCAAATCCGGGTAGACAGGGGTGAAGAAATCGCTTTTCCCCAAGTGGACCTGGATGGCGCCACGTTTCGGTTTCAGGGAGACGGCAAATTGGACATACCGGAAAAAACGGTCACCGGAATGTGGCGTCTGTCGATTCCATCGCTGAGACCGTTTTCGGTCATGACGGGAAAACCGGTCTCGGGATCCATCGAGGCCAAAGGCTGGATCGAAGGCCCGGCGACCAATCCCGTGTGCATGGCCGGAGTCGATGGAAAGTCCATTACCTGGATGGGCAGAGAGATTCCACAGGTCCTGTCCCGGGTCCTAGTCCTTGACGCCCCCACCGCACCTGTGGGCGCCGTGCGGTTAACCGTGGAAAAGGACGGGACCCTCATTCAAGGCGCGACCGATTTTTCTTTTAGAAACAGGACGTTGGAATTCTCGTCGATGGTTTTGGAGGCTCCAGGGACTCACCTGGGCGGTGAGCTCACGCTGGATATCGAGCAATCCTCGGGCCGGGGAAATCTCGATGCAACCTCGGATGACCTTTCGGCGCTGGCGCCGTTGCTGGGCGAAGCCATTGGAGGAAGCGCCGCGGTTTCCGCCCGGTTCGCATGGGAAAAGGCCCATCAGGAGGTCTCGGGCCACATCGAGGGGAGCGATTTAAAGACGCCTTTCTTCAAGGTTGGGAGCGGTCGAATGGACGTCCGGATCGAGAATCCGCTCCATGCTCCAAAGGGCAAGCTTGATCTGAAGCTTTCCGGGTTCGAAAGACCGGGCTTGAAATTGGATGCCGTTTCCCTGGATGCGCGGGACTCGAAAGACGGTTTTCGCTTTGACATGAACGCCAATGGCAATGCCTACCTTCCTTTCGAGGTCAAGGCCGCAGGGAGCGTGAATTTCGAAGAACAGGGAGCCGTATGGCATGTCGGGCAGGTGAGTGGGACCTGCTTGAACACTCCGTTTTCGCTCTTGACGCCTATCGTCCTGCGGCAACAAAAGGGCGGCTTCACGCTCGATGAATTCCTGTTCGATGTGGGAGGAGGCTCCCTCAGTGTCAAGTCCACGTTCGATCCCCAACAGGTGCTGTTCAGGGCCGATTTGAAACGAATTCCCCTAAGAGGAATCGCTCTGGCGCAGGAATCGGAGCTGGATGCCACAGCCTCCGGATTGCTCGAAATTCGGGGTCCGGTTCGTGAGCCGATCGCAGACATTCAACTTCGGCTGGACCAGTGCCGCATTCAGAACCGTTTCCTAAACCCGAATCCGCCGTTTGACGTTGCGATCAACGCCGGTTACAAAGACCGGCTTGTGAAAGCGGACGCCGGCGTATCGGGCCTCTCCGAAAAACCGACGGAGCTGAGCATCCAGGCGCCCGTCGGATTCTCTCTCTCGCCCTTTGATTTATCGTTCTTCGAGCAGGAGCCCATCCAGGGTCACCTGTACGCAGAGACGACCTTCGATCGGCTCCTTACCCTGATTCCGATCGGGGATCGATCGCTCTCCGGGCAACTCACAGCAGATCTGGACCTCGGAGGAAGTCTCTCTTCGCCCCAACTTAACGGGACCCTTCGTTGCGATCATGGTTCGCTGGAGGAATTCAAAACAGGCACGATCCTCAAAGACCTGGAAGTGGAAATCGAGGCGAAAGGCCGTCGGCTCGAAATCCGGAAGGCCGGCGCCACGGACGGTGAAGCGGGCGTGATCGCCGCCGACGGATGGATGGAGTTGGACCACGACGGCAACTACCCCGCCGAGATAAAGCTCACCTTGTCCGACGCCGTGTTGGTGCGGCGAGACGATGTCACAGGCGCTGCGGACGGCAAGATCGAGCTGCTTAAGACGGACCGGACGCTCACCGTGCGCGGCAAACTGGATGTAAACAGGCTGGAAGTCAATATCCCGGACCGGTTTGTGCCCGAAACAGCCAAACTGGAGATCGTCGATGTAACCGAGGGGGGACGCGAAGCTCTCTCCGGTGAACCCGACCCAAAACAAGCGCAAGCCACCACCGGTTCTCCGGTAGCCCTCTCCATGGATATCGAGGCCGGCGAACGCGCCTTCATACGCGGTTGGGGCCTCGATTCCGAATGGAAGGGCCGGTTGAGCATAAGGGGCACTACGGACAGCCCGATCATCCAAGGCGCCCTATCCGTGATACGAGGGCGTTACGATCTTCTGGACAAGCGCTTCGACCTCACTAGCGGTGAAGTACGCTTTTCCGGAGCGTCCCCGCCATCCCCGAGGATCGAGCTGGAGGCGGAATCCAAGATCACCGATGGAACCGCTTATGTGAGGATTTCGGGAAGCCTTTCTTCGCCCACCATTACGTTTCGATCCGATCCTCCCTTACCTGAAGATGAGATCGTTGCCCGGCTCCTTTTCGGTCGTGGAATTACGCAAATCACGCCGTTACAGGCGCTGAGGCTCGCTCAAGCCTTGCGGTCTCTTTCGGGCGGGGACAACCGCAAGCTCGATCTGTTGAGCCGAACACGGAATTTCCTGGGCCTGGACCAGTTGGATCTGCGGGGGGGAGAAGGGAGCGTGGGCGACGCGGCAGTGGGTGTAGGAAAGTATCTGACGGAAGACATTTACGTGGATCTGGAGAAAGGATTGGCGGAGGCCACGGGGAAAGTTACCGTTACGATGGAATTAACTCCGAACATCACGTTGGAGAGCGAGGCGGGAGCCGAGGCCGGCGCCGGGATCGGCATCAATTGGAAGCTTGATTACTAAGGCCTTCTCCATCCGGAAGAAGGCCTTGGTGAATGCTTCCGTATTTCAACATGGTTCAGCTTTGATGGTTTTTCAACGGGCTGCCATGGGGCGCCGGCCTAAATTGACACCCGACCACGCCTCGCTTGTACTCATTGTTATAAGCGGGGACCCTACCCTTTCTTTTCAAAGCACAATGGACCTTTCGTTAAATCGGGAGGGCATCAGGTGTGAAGTGCCCAAACTGCCAGCGGATCCAGGCGCTGGTCGTCCGTGAGAATGTTGCTGTTCACGCCCGGATGCTTCCGGGCCACGGCGCACCGGGTCCCCGGAAGGTCATGGCCCCAGCCGTGGGGCAGGCTCACTACGCCCATGCGTATGTCATCCGTAATTTCGACTCGCGCCCGGACGGAGCCCACGCTCGAAGTCACCTTGGCCTCGCCGCCGTCCTCGAGTCCGAGACGCCCGGCGTCCCGCGGGTGTATGCGAAGCGTGCAGGGATGCTTGCCTTTGGCCGGACCGGGCAGGTTGTGCAGCCACGAGTTCATGGAACGCAGGTTCCGACGACCCACGAGCAGGATTCCTTCTTCAGCGGCGGCAGGGAAAGACGCCTCGAGGCGCGTCAGGTCCTCGATGATAGGTCGGGGCGCCAGCTCGATCTTTCCCGAGGGTGTTTGGATGATCTGGGGAACGCTGGGCCGCAGAGGGCCGAGGTCCATCCCGTGAGGACGGTCCTCGAGGGTTTTCAGGGAAAGGCCGTCGGGATTGGCGCCAAAGGCGTCTCCGTAAGGCCCCGTGCGGAGCATCAGGTCCAGGGTGCGTTCCGGTCCCCTGCGGTTGCCGAGCATCTCGTGGATTTCCGATTCGTTGCGTTCACCCGTATTGAATCGGCGATCCTTGACGGCGGCTTTCACCGTCTGGGCCAGCAAGTCATCGTCCAAGGCGCGGTGATCCGCCCCGGCCCCTTTGCCGCCCAGAATCAGGGCCAATTTCAGCAGGATTTCCCACATGTCCGGTTCGTCGGGACCGAGTTGGAACATGGGGGGCGAATAGTTCGCCGTATTTCTGACGGCAAAGGGATACAGGAACAGATCATAGTGGCTTTGCCGCAAAATGGAGGGCGGAGGCAGAATCACTTCGGCATGCCGCGTGGTTTCGTTGAGATAGAAGTCGACGCTCACCATGAAGTCCAGCGAGGCCAACGCCGCGTCCAGTCGATGGCTGTTTACCGTTGTGAGCACCGGGTTTCCGGCCACCGTAATCAGGCCCCGGACCCGGCCGTCCCCCGGCGTTTCGATCTCGTCGGCCAGTGTGGCTATGGGGAGTTCGCCGTTGACTTCGGGGAAACTCCTCACCCGGCTACGCCAACGGCCCGTCACGAAGCCCTTTCCGCCCGGTCCCGTTTTGAGCCGGGTGTGGGCCGCTTCCGGAAACAGGACGCCTCCGGCGCGATCCAGATTGCCGGTGAGGATGTTGATTACGTCAATAAGCCACGAGGTAATGGTTCCGAACTCGACGGTGCACGTGCCGATGCGCCCGTAGACAGCGGCTTTGGGCGCGTTCGCCACTTCCCGCGCCAGGCGCCGGATCACGTCGGCCTCCACCCCGCATGCGGGTGCTACGACCTCGGGGGAGTATGGCCGCGCAAGGTCCCGCAGGGTGTCCACGCCGTTGATGTGTTCCGCCAAACGTCCCGGCGAGACGAGGCTCTCTTCGAACAGCGTATGCACCATGCCGAACAACAGGTACGGATCCTTAGCGGGCCGCACGGCGACATGCTCGTTCGCCATTTTGGCGGTGCGGGTGCGAACGGGATCCACTACGATCAGTTTTCCGCCTCGATCCCGAAGCGCTTTCAGGCGGCCCGCCATGTCCGGAGCCGTGCACAAGCTTCCTCCGGACACCAGGGGATTGGCGCCGAGGATCATCAAGAGATCCGTGCGGTCCAAGTCCGGGACCGGCACGGCCGTGGCGCTTCCAAACAAAAGACCGCAAGCCGTTTGTTTGGGCATCTGGTCCACCGTGCTCGCGGAATAGACGTTCTTGGATCCCAGGGCCTTCACCACGTACCGCAGGTACAATGCGGCGGACAGGTTGTGGGCAATGGGATTTCCCCAATAGATCCCCACCGCGTCCCGGCCCCGGCTCTCGAGAATGGGGCCGAGACCCCGTTCCACCCGGACTAACGCTTCCTCCCAGGACGCTTCCTTCCATCCGTCCCCGTGCCGCACCAACGGGCGTTCCAAGCGGTCCGGGTCCTCGTGCAACTCTTTGAGCGCCGGTCCCTTGGGACACAAATGTCCCCGGCTCAGAACATCCTCGGGGTCCCCGGCGATGCGGACGACCCGGTCGCCCCGCACGGTGATTTCGAGTCCGCACGTGGCCTCGCAAATGGGGCAGGTCCGAAACGCCACCCGCATGTCCTTTACCGTCTCGTCTTGTGCACTCACGGCTTCCACCCCGCTTTTTAATGTCTGTTTACCCGAGGGGAACGATCATCCGCCGGAGGCGGATTTGCCTCTGGCGCCCTAGGCATGGCCGCACCGCTTCCGCGGAGCGGCCGAAGCGTTGGCGCGTCGTATTTCAACATGGGTTGGGTATCCCGCGGACACCGGACGTATGTTCGCACAAGAACCTATCAAGTGTAAACCTTCGATGTTGGGTTTCGGTGCGGAGGGAAACACCCGTCGCCTATCCCGTAAGGCGCGAAGGACAGGCTGGAAGTCTGTCCCACGGTTCCGGCTCCACGCGCGCAGCGCGTGGAGCCCACGCACGGTTTTTCGCAGGGGGGCCGGGGGACGGCTTTTTGCAAAAAAGGAGTCCCCCGGAAACCCATTGGGCCTACTCGTGCTTGTACTGAACGATGGAAGCCAGTTGCTTCGGAAGGTTGTCCGTGCCCACGGCGATGGTCACGGTTTCGGTGACGGCGTTCTCGTCGCTGTCGGACACGGTCAGTTGGATCTCATGCACGCCGTCGGGAAGTTGGGCCGTCAGTTTCTTGCCTCGACCCAGGACCTTTCCACCGAGGGACCAGAGGCAGGACGTTCCGGGAATTTCAGGGTCCTCGAGATCCTGTGCATAGCCCTCGAAGGAGACGAGTTCACCGGATTCGAACCGGCTCCCTGTTTGGGGGCGGGTGATGAAGGCGCTGGGCCCTTTTCCCGGCACCGCGAATGTGCCTTTGGTGTCCGCGTAGACCGTGTTGAATCCGTCCGTTGCCAACACCCGGAACAGGGCCTCGTCGCCGCCAGGCAAATCGGAACTGTACACTCGGTACATTTCCTTTTCGAGGCCCCATTTAACCGGATGCCAGCTTTTTCCCTTGTTCGGAGAGTACAGGATCACGTACCGAAGCGCGTCGCCGTCCTCGTCGTGGGCCTTCCAGAATACCGTTCCGGCTTCTTTCAACACTTCTCCTCCGGCCGGCGACAGGATGTCCACTTTGGGAGCGTGCTTGGACACGGAGATCACGTCGAGTACGGTTTGCTTTTTCTTAAGCACGATCTTGGCAATGCCGTCTTTTCGGGGAACTTGGAATCGGAAGGAGGCCTTATCGAGCTGCAGCCCGTCCTCGGTCTCGAACTCGGCGTGGAAAGGCACGGAAAACAGAACCTGGCCTCCGGTTCCCAGGGCTTCGACGCGGTAGGCTCCCGGCCTCAACCCCTTGGTTTCCAGACCCGGTTGAACGAACACGGGGTCGAGCATGCCTTTGCCGTTCTTGAACACCGTTCCCGAGAAGTAGCACATGGGCCGGATGGAACCCGGACTTCCCGCGGAATCGTCGTCCTCGGCGGCCGGGAAGAAGTCGAAGAGCGTTTCCCATCGGTAGATGGATATCCATCGAGTGGGCTTGGCGTAATAGCTGGTCATATCTTCGGGCACATAGAAACCGGCGGAGCAGTAGGACATGAGATCGGGATATTCGTTCGAGCCCGCGGGCATGACGGTGAACGGCTGGCCGTGGTCCGAAATATTTTCCAGCCCGTCGATCCAGGGAAGGCGCGTGTCGAAGCCGGTTTCCTGGATGCCGTCGTTGGTCCAGGGCCACACCGGATCGCAGCCATCCGCATTGCAGCCCCAATCGCGGTCGTACGCCAGATCCGGGTTGCACACGTGCCGGCCCCAGCTTCCGGGGACGCTGCGGTCGAGGTTGTGATCGAATTCGTGGGCCATGGTGGTGTCCCTGTTGGATCCGCCCGTGCCCACGGCCGCGGCCCCGCTTCCCCCGCTCCTCACGGGTCGGGACTGGCCGCTCACGCCGTCGGCCAGGAATCCGTAGATCTGTTCGGGGCACTCGAAGGTGTTATAGGGGTCCGTCATCTCGGAATACATCCAAGCCACGAAGGCCGCGGCCCACAGATCGTCCAGCATGTCCAGCACGTCGTGCACGTACGCCCCTTCAACCACGCGATCCAGGGCCCCGATGTCTCTCCAGCTTCGCCGCACGAAGCGGACGTCGTAGATGGGGAAGATGGTTTTGAGGTAGCTCTCCGATTCCGCGATAGTGGTTTCATGGGGCAAGTCGGGGGCCGCTTCCGTTCCCGAGTTGATGGGTACGATCCAATACACGGGGACCTTCTTGGGCTCGAAGAGCACGGTGAAGGCGTCACTCGATGCGTCGTATCCAAAAGCGTCCAGCAGCCGGGCCCGAAACTCGACCACGCCCTCGGTCCAAAACTCGGGCAGCAAAAAGTTGGCCGTGCCGTGGAGCCGATCCCGGTCGATATCCGCAGGGGCCATAAAGTTCATGGAAATAGGCGATCCGGGCAGTTGGACGCCTTCCCGCTTTCCGTACAGGTACACGTTGACCGGCTGCGGGGTGTCCGTACGGCGGGCCTGGACGTACACCCGGGCCACGGTATCCTTGTGCTCGACCAGGCGCAGGCTGTTGATCCGGTCCTGGACGGCCTGGGTGACCTCGACGGCCCAGGGCAGTTCTTCGAATCGCAGGGATGCGTCGGGATCGGCCGGCTCGAGATCGTCCGGCACGGCCAGAATGACCTCGAGCATGTCCTCGAAATCGGAAGACCAGCCGGAAGGGAAATACTCGTCCACATCGGGATTCAGCGAGACCACGCGGAGGCCCAGACGCACGGGATCGTCCGGGCTGATGTCGTACACCTGGTCGCCGATCTCCTCGAGGTCGATGGCGATCTCGAAGATGCGGTGCTCGTTGCACACGGGGGCCAAGGGATAGCGATAGAGGATTTCGGTGTTGTCCCCGGAAAAGCAGCCGAATCCGGCGGCCACGCTCGAGCGAAGGTACGTGATTTCCGGCGGAACCAGGGTTCCCGCCATGCCGTATTCGTTTCGCTCGAGGCTGTAACTGCCGGACTGGAAATGATAGTGCACGTCCGTAAAGGGGGTTCGGATGCCGTCCCGGTCCGTGTCCACCGCGATGGAGATACAGTCGCCCGAAGACGATTCGGTCCGGGGATCCTCGACGTCGTCCTCGAGCACGTCCACAAGCAGATACAGCCTCGTGGCGTCGTTGCACACCGCCACGAATCCGTTTTCAAAGGCCGCCGTATGCAGACCCCGCCACTCGAACAGCCCGAGGCTTCCGTCGATACGGGGACCCACGCGGCGATACGTGGAAACGATTTCCTCGGCTGCCAAAGCGGGAATCGCTCCGGCCAGGGCCACGCCGATCAGGACCGGCAGCAGGATGACCACCGCCGTCCGGTTGCCGATCTCCTGACAAATCGTTCGAAATGACTTCATGACGTTCTCCTTATGTTGTCCTGCCGAGAGAAACTTTAAAAAGTTTCCCTCGGACTCCCTTCAAATCTCTTGAGCAACCGCCACCCTGCGGGAGGCGCTCATCCGACCGCACCGCCTATCTAGCGAAAACTGCAGCCGGTCCCGCCAGAAGGATGCCGAGGAGGATCAACAGCATGGTGATGATCGGCATCCAGTCATTCACGATCTGACGAAGGGTTCGAAGCGCGTTCATGATGATCTCCTTTCGGCCTTTTCCTATGTTGTGCGGGTTTCCGCGTTGTTTGGTAAACCTATAGAGCAACCTGTGTGCCAAATGATGAGGGGCGTAAGGGAGGGAAGCGGAGGATCTCGTTTTTGGTAATCCATCACGGGGGAAAACTTTCGAGAAAGTAGGGGCGTATTGCAATACGCCCCTACATGCAGGCCTCACCGCCTCCGGCGGAGAGGCGGGGGCAGACGCGGATTCGCCGTCATCCCGTAGGGCGCGAAGGCCCCGGCGAGGCACGACCGCAAGGCTTGAAGGCCTGTACCAGGGATCAGGCCGAAGCCAGTTTGCCGCGCATACGACGGTCCGCGTGGAAGGGTCGAGCGGACCGGCGGACGGACCGGGTTGAGGCCGGGTCAGGGGGCCGGAACCGGCTCATGTTTGGGCATACTGCCATTATATGGTCACTACAGTGGAAAATGACGAAATAATGTCAGATAACGGATGGACTTGGAGGTTCCATGCCGGGGCTTGGAAACCTCCGCTGATGTATGGAGGGTACCTACCTATCGAGGCATCCATTCACGAGGCGCCGGGAGAGACCCTTTGGAATCCGCCTCTAATGGTGTCCTAGGACGGTATCTTGGGCGGGGTAGCGCAGCAACAAGAGGCCCCACCCCTGTCGTGGAACCATGCACTCTGTCGATTCAAGGAGCGGTTGGGTTGAGCATAGCGAAACCCAACAACATGGGGCATCCGTTGGGTTACGCTCGCTGCGCTCGCTAACCCAACCTACGGATGCAACGCCTGTAGGTTGGGTTGAGCAACGCGAAACCCAACGATTTAAGCCACATAGACCGCGGCATCTCGCTTGGCGCCAACTGTTCGCCTTCCCGTGGTGTCGGGCGTGCCCGGGCTGGACATCGTGTCCTGGAACTTGTTGGGTTGCGCTCGCTGCGCTCGCTAACCCAACCTTGCCCCCCTGCGATTTAGGACGTACGGTCACCTCCTGTCCCCGGACAACAAGTTGTCCGGGCCACCCCTCCATCAGGATCGATCCCTGGGGTAGCGACGAGTGACACGTCCTGGAAACGCCTCGCTGTGTATGACGGCCAACATGGTTCCCCCCAACAACCAAAGGCTTCTTATGACCCTGTGAACAGGCGCCTATCGAAAGAATGAGATGGCGCCTCACCGTTGCTCGAACGTGCAGGCGCAGCATTCGCCCGTCTTCGCTCGGCCGTCGCCGGCCGGGCCGTGGAGGAATAGACTGTTCCCGGGATTCCCGTTTTGTAACAGCTTCAACGGAGCGGAAATTAGATGAGGAACGTGAGGGGTGCCGATTGCAGGAAGGGCTTACAAGGCGATGCGCTGTGAAGAAATTCCGGATCCCCGATGCGCATACCGAGACGTGTCCGCCTGCGGCGGATATTCTTCAGGCTTGTTCAACCCTTTGACCGTTGCCCCGCCGCCTTCGGCGGAGCGGGTGTGGGCAAACGATTTCATAGACGTTCCGGGCTAGCGGGCCAATACGCCGGCCGGGCCGGCCAGAAGGATGCCGATGAGGATCAGCAGCATGGTGATAATCGGCGCCCAGTCTTCCGCGATTTGACGAAGTGTTCGAAGTGAGTTCATGATATCCTCCTTTTGGCCTGTATTTTTTCGAGTGACATTGGGTTCAGGCATCGTTTGACGATCTAATAAGCAACTTATATGCCACAACAAGGAGGGACGAAGGAATACATGGACAGGGACCGGCCGGGGGACCGGTTCTTGAGATAAACCGTGTCTGCGGATCTCCCCGCCGAGAATGGTACGTACCCGCTCGCCGCGCGAAAGAAAAGTCTGTGAAAAAAACCATATATTCAATTACGAAGGTGCCTTGCGATGGCAAGTTCAAGCGACTGGCAGGGTGGAAAACGCATTCCCGGGGAATGCGCCCGGGGGTCAGGCCCAAGCAGGATTCGGGAGGGAGGGGTTTGCGTGGAAAAGTAAGGCGGGCCGGCAGGCTGACAAAGTGGAAGAACCGTGAAGGTTGGAATCGGCTCTTATTTGGGCATAGTGCCGTCATATCGTCAATTCGGCGTCTTTTACGATACGGCTTGGTGTTCGGAACCGACCGGGCGACCGACCACTAAATGGCGGCGGTTCACGTACCACGACGGTCATTTCTCCCTTGACCGGTACTGCGAACTGGGGTATGCAAGATCAGTGCTATAAATCGGAGACGGGCTTTGCGAGCAACGATGCGCCCAAAAAAAAGGAGCTGTACGCCAAGCACTTAACATAAGAGGATCAAGTACGGAATACGTTCCTGATCCATACATGAGTATAGACCCGACTCACTGGTTCGATAAAAAGGGGATTGCAGATGACAGCCGCTGACGCAGGCTGATGCGATTCCCTTTTGCGTTTTTGGGGGAGCGCGCCGAATGGGCACGGTTACCGCAGTGTTGACCGGGGGCTACTCCGTAATCCAGGTTCACAACACTCAAGACTGGTGATCAGGGGACATTTTATTCCGGTGGAGAGGAGAAAAGTTATTCCGTCGTTGACAATCCATCAATAACAGAACTGAGCGTGCCATGCGCAAGCATACTCTGGGGCAAGCGGAGCAACGGAACCCCGAGCGAAAAAGGAAATCGTTGAGTGGAACGGGTCCTCACTTTCAAATAGGCGTGCAGAATCCGTTCCTACTTACTTTCCAAGGCTGACATGCCCGTCGATTCCTATTT
>JACQYL010000131.1 GCA_016208165.1 Deltaproteobacteria bacterium | reverse complement strand
TGCAAGAGGAGCCATCGAATTGGGTCGCAGAGTCGTAGTAGCCGGATGGGGACAGATTACTCAGCGGAAAGAGCAAAAGGAGCGCCTTTTGGAGCCCGTGGGCCTGATGCGCGAGTGTTCTCTGCTGGCGGGAGACCTCGCGGGCGACAGGGAACTAGTTGAAAAAATAGATGGTATCATGACGCCCCGGATCATGAGCTGTTGTTATCCGAACTCCGCCGACTTGCTGGCGCGGGAATTGGGAGCTTCCTCACGCTTCAAATTCGTGAGCAAGATCGGAGGGAACAGCCCGCAGTCGCTGGTCAACAAGGCCGCGGGAATGATCGCGCGGGGCGAACTGGACAGTGTGCTCATCTCCGGGGCGGAAACCTTTTACCCTCGATCCAAGGCGGCATGTGGAAGTCAGAATCGATTGCTGGGCCCGGCCGATCAAGAGATAACCGATGACATGATAGGGTCCACGAAGCTCGAGGAATCCCACGGATTGACCCTCCCCATCCACGGATTTCCCCTGTACGAAACGGCCTTTTGGGCTGAATCCGGACTGGACAAGGAAGCATATTTCGCAAAAGTGGGAACCTCGTGGGCGGAATTCAACGAGGCGGCGGTCAACAACCCATATGCCTGGACACAGACGCCCTTGACCGGTCGGGAGATCGTCACGCCCGGTCCCACGAATCGCTACATCGTTTTCCCGTACACCCTGTATATGACCTCGCTCCTCACCGCCGACCTGGGCTCCGCGATCCTGCTGATGAGCGAGGAAAAGGCGCGCCGTACGGCGCCGGGGGGCCGAAATACCGTATACTTCATGGGCGGCGGATATGCGGAAGACCGCCAACGGTTTTTCATACACAAAACCAATTTCACCACCAGTCCTCCCATGAAGGCGGCCGCCGAGAAAGCCTTGAACCGAAGCAGGTTAAGCATCGACGAAATCCGGTGTTTCGATCTGTATAGCTGTTTTCCGTGCGCGGTGACCATGGCGAGACGCATGATCGGGATTTCTCCCACAGACCCACGCCCCCAGACGCTGACAGGCGGCCTGGGTTTTTTCGGAGCACCGGCCAACAATTACACCACCCACGCCATTGCCTCCCTGGCGGAGGAAATTGCCTCCGGCAGAAAGGAAAACGGCATGGTTACAGCGCTGGGGTGGTTCATGCACAAGCATGCCGCCGGTGTTTATGGGGCCGAGCCTCCGGATACCGCGTTGGATACGCACGATCTCGAGGACGATAAAGCCTTTCTTGCAGGAGCCGACCCGGTGGAAGCGGATCCCACTCCTCGGGGTAAGGGGATGATCGATACGTATTCCATCCCGTTTTCCAGGGACGGATCCCCTCTTTACGCCATTGTATACGGAAAAACGGAGGCCGGTAAGCGGTTCGTCGCCAACACGCCGCCCGATCCGGATATGTTCCGGCGTCTATGTACCGAAAATCAGGTGGGCCGGGCCGTTCGGCTTACGCACGATGCCCGAGAAAACCGAAACATAGCCGAACTGTTGGAATAGTCGTAGCCGAAATCATCGTCACCTGCGCCCCCGGACCGGGGAAAAGGTTGGGTCTATCGCAGGTAAACCTAACAAATTCAATATGTTGGGTTACGCTCGTGTTGCTCGCTAACCCAACCTACGAGACCCACGCGACATAGGCTGAACCCCTTCGGATTGTTGCGGGCATGGATGGAAAGTAGGTTGGGTTGAGCAACGCGAAACCCAACAATTCAAGGCTGAACCTCGTGTCATAGGAGAAATTGGGTTACGCTCGCGCTGCTCGCTAACCCAACAAACGGGCTACAGGCCGTCGGGGAGTGGAAGGGCGGATACACAAGGTTGTATTTCAACATGGTTTCAGTATCACACCGAAGGGACCGCTTCCGGAGCGTCAACCATCAAAAGGCAGCGCCGACTTTCGGCAAGGATCCCTATGGGTTCGGCCTCGCGCCGGATGCAAGGATCGAGCATTTCTACCGTCAAAATGCCCGCACACTCTGATCTGACGGCAACACTTTCCACATCCGGCCATATCCAGCCTTGACTTTCCAGCGGAAAAGCGATAACTTTCACTAGGTCTTAACCGCAAAAATATCCTTAAAATTAGAGGAGTTATGACAAATAGAACCCACACCAAGTTCATCTTCGTCACCGGGGGCGTACTGTCAAGCCTGGGTAAAGGGCTTGCCGCAGCCTCCATCGGGGCTCTGCTCGAGAGCAGGGGATTGAAGATAACGCTGCAAAAGCTGGACCCCTATATCAATGTGGACCCCGGCACCATGAACCCATTCCAACACGGTGAGGTATTCGTTACCGATGACGGAGCCGAAACGGATCTGGACCTGGGCCATTATGAAAGGTACACCCACGCCAAACTGACGCGAGGGAACAATTATACCACGGGTCGGATTTATTACTCCGTCATCACCAAGGAACGACGGGGCGAGTATTTGGGCGGGACGGTCCAGGTAATTCCCCATATTACCGATGAAATCAAGAGAAGCGTGCTTGGCGTCGGAGATGGAGTGGATGTGGCTATTATCGAGATCGGCGGCACGGTGGGAGACATCGAGAGCCTGCCGTTTCTGGAGGCCATACGGCAGTTCCGGGCCGACCTCGGCAAGAGCAATGTATGCTACATCCACTTGACCCTGGTGCCCTACATCAAGACCTCCGGGGAATTGAAGACCAAACCCACGCAACACAGTGTGAAAGAGCTGCGAAGCATCGGCATTCAACCCGACATTTTGCTGTGCCGCACGGAGATGGATCTCTCGGAGGACATCAAAGCCAAGATTGCCCTGTTCTGTAATGTGCCTACGGAAGCCGTCATCACGGCCAAAGACGTGGAAAGCATCTACGAGGTCCCCCTTATCTTCCACCAGGAAGGGCTGGACGATCGAGTCGTCGAAATCCTGAATATCTGGACCCGGGCGCCGCGCCTCGAAGAGTGGGTGAATCTGGTTCACACCATCAAGCACCCGGAGCGATCGGTAACCATCGGCATCGTGGGCAAGTACATCCACCTGAGAGAATCCTACAAGAGCTTGAACGAAGCGCTTATGCACGGAGGGGTCGGCAATAATGCAAAGGTTCGTCTGGAGTTCATTGACTCGGAAATGCTCGAGAAGCGTGAAGGGGAGGACAACCGGGCTCTCCAGACATTGATGGAGTCGGACGGAATCCTGGTTCCGGGAGGCTTCGGCTCACGTGGAATCGAAGGTAAAATACGGGCCATCCGCTATGCCAGAGAAAACAAGATTCCGTTTCTGGGATTATGTCTGGGTATGCAGATGGCCGTCGTGGAATTCGCCCGGAACGTGGCCAACATGCCGGGAGCCAACAGCACGGAATTCGATAAGGACACCCCCTATCCGGTCATCTATCTGATGACGGAATGGTTCGATTATCAGCAGAACGCCACGGTGCGTCGCGACGAACATTCGGACAAGGGCGGGACCATGCGTCTGGGGGCCTACCCGTGCGTGCTGGAGGACAAGACCCATGCCATTGCAGCGTATCGAACTCGTGAGATTTCGGAGCGCCATCGCCACCGTTTCGAGTTTAACAACGAATTTCGACAAGCCCTCGAACAGGCGGGACTGCGTTTTTCGGGCCTCTCTCGGGACAAGCAGCTGGTCGAGATCGTCGAAATGGAAGATCATCCCTGGTTTCTCGGGTGCCAATTCCATCCGGAATTCAAGTCCCGTCCCATGAATCCCCACCCTTTATTCAAGGCGTTTGTCGAAGCCGCCTTGAAATACAAGGAAAGGAAGCCCGCGGAAGCATGACCGGAGCGATTCAAATCGGGCCCATCATCGTGGGCGGAAATCACCCACCTGTATTCATACTGGGACCGTGTGTCATGGAAGACGAGGGCTTCACCCTGGCGATCGCTCGCGAAGTGCGGGCGATTTCCACGGCGCTCGATATTCCGGTCATCTTCAAAGCCTCTTACGACAAGGCCAATCGGACCTCCATCGATTCCTTTCGGGGTCCCGGATTCGAGGAAGGTCTCAAGATTCTGCAGAGAATCCGAGTTGAATTGGGAATGTGCGTAACGTCGGACGTGCACCATTTGTCGCAGGTGGAACCTGCTGCGGAGGTGTTGGACCTGATACAGATCCCGGCGTTTTTGTGCCGGCAGACGGATCTTGTGGTAGCCGCGGCGCGGACCGGCAAACCCCTTAACATCAAGAAGGGGCAATTCATGGCCCCCGAGGACATGATTCACGTGGCCAGGAAAGCCGAATCCGTGGGCAATCATCAGATCCTATTCACAGAGCGCGGCACGTGTTTCGGCTACCATCGGCTGGTAGTGGATCTCCCTTCGCTGTATGTCATGCGTACTTTGGGATATCCCGTTATTTTCGACGCAACTCATAGCGTCCAGATGCCGGGGGCCGGAGACGGTTGCACGGTCGGCCGTCGTGAGTTTGTACCCGTTTTGGCGAGAGGAGCCGTGGCCGCCGGTGTCGACGGTCTGTTTTTCGAGGTCCACCCGGACCCGGACCGGGCACTGTGCGATGGGGCGAACTCGCTTGTTCTGGATGAAGTCCATGACTTGCTCGATCACTTATTGAAAATCCACCATGCGGCCAACAGCTCTCAAATCCGACGTGCCTGAGGACGTCATGGAAAAGGCGGCCCGCGTCAAAGGACTCGTACTGGACGTGGACGGCACCCTTACGGACGGCACCATCTGGATCGGTCCACGCGGAGAAGAGTTCAAAGCCTTTAACGTTCATGACGGGTTCGGATTGAAGAAGCTGAAGCAGGCGGGTCTATTGGTGGCCATCATATCGGGACGCGACTCGAAAGCGGTTACCCGCCGGGCTAAAGAACTGGGTATTTCGTTTGTATATCAGGGGGTTAAGGACAAGGTCCAGGTGTTTGAGGAGATGGCGTCAACTTCGAGAACTTCGCCTGCGGACTGGGCTTTTGTCGGAGACGATGTTCCTGACATTCCGCTTCTGGAGAAGGTGGGACTGGCTGTTGCGGTGGCCGATTGCGCGTCCGATCTGAATCAGCGGGTGCACTATAAAACACGGAATCCGGGAGGACGTGGGGCCGTACGCGAAGTCTGCGAGCTTATTCTGAAAGCACGCAGCATGTGGCCCTATTAGAGGGACGAAGCGTCTCTATAAACTGCTTTACATGTATTTTCTGCGTGGATTATACTGAACTTACGATGACTAGAGGGAAGTTGTGGCCTGTTCTGGCGATCGCGGCAATAGCTGGAACTGCTATGTATTTTATCCTGTTGCACGCGGGACCGGCTTCGACAAGGCATGAAATTGCCGCGCCGGAAACGAGTCGCGGTAAACCGCTTTTGAGTCTGGAGGACATCGAATACGTTCAGACCAAGGACGGAGAAAACGAGTGGCGATTGATCGCACAACAGGCCGCATACATCAAGTCTCAGGACGTCACCACGTTTAAGCAGGTCCATTTTATCTATTACTTGCAGGATCAGCAAGAATTACACCTTACAGGCGAAACCGGGGAAATGAACCTCAAGGACCGGTCGATTTCGGTCCACGGCGACGTAAACGTGGACTTAGGGGACCGGGTCCGGCTGGAAACAGACCAGATGTTCTACGACGATACGTCCAAGGAGATCTGGACACCCGGGGAAGTTCGTATCCGATCCCGGCAGTGCCTGCTGAAGGGTAAGGGTATGCGCGCTCAGGTAGACCAAAGGAGATTTCTTTTGGAAGACAATGTGGAGGCTAAGATATTTCCTCAAACCGTCCGATAGGTATCAAGAAACACCTGGTCTTTGAGGGGGGTCGTTCGGTACTGTCGGCAGGCGCTCTGGCCGCTTTTTTTCTCGTTATGGCGATATGCGGAGCCGCGTTTCCGGCAGCGGAGCAGGGTGGAAGCAAAAGTCCGGTTACGATTACCTCCCGAACACTCGAGTTGGACCACACCGGCGGCAAGGTGACCTTCAAAGGAAACGTCAAGGCCGTACAGGACGATATGGTTATTCAGTGTCAGGAGATGGATGTTCTTTATCAGGTTTCAAGCGGAGATACACAAATGGGACCCGAGGATATCAAGGAGATCATAGCCAGAGGCGGAGTTCTTCTAAATCAGGGAGATCGCGAAGTCAGGGGTGACGTCGCTCATTATTACCATAACGAACGAAAGATCATTATCACCGGGAACCCGAAGCTTAAACAAGGACTGCAGCATGTTCAGGGCTCGAAGATCGTCGTTTTCCTGGATCAGAAACGATTCCTGGTCGAAGGTGGAGCCGATAGTCCCGTGGAAGCGGTTATCTTTCCCGGCGGTACCCATTGAAACTAGTGTCCAAACTGGAAACGAAACAACTGGTCAAATCCTACCGGCGGCGGGTAGTGGCGGACCAGGTCGACCTGAAAGTACACGAAGGAGAGATCGTCGGGCTTCTGGGACCCAACGGGGCGGGCAAGACAACTACGTTTTATATGATTGTGGGGATTGCCAGACCCGATTCAGGTTCCGTGTTTTTGAGATCGGAGGACATTACCAACTGGCCGATGTACCTGCGCGCAAGACATGGGATCAGTTATTTGCCGCAGGAAGCGTCCGTCTTTCGAAAAATGACCGTCGAGGAGAACCTGCTGGCGATACTTGAGACACTCAAGTTGAGCCGAAGCGAACAGGAGGACCGGCTGAGTGAATTGCTGAGCGAGTTGGGAGTGCTTCACTTGGCCAAAAATAAAGCAGCCTCTCTTTCAGGGGGGGAGCGAAGAAGGGTTGAAATCGCGCGGGCCTTGGTGACCTCACCCTCCTTCATTCTGCTCGACGAGCCGTTTGCGGGCATTGATCCCTTGGCCATATCCGATATACAGAATATAGTCCGACGACTCAGAGAAAAGGGCATCGGAGTGCTGATTTCAGATCACAATGTTCGGGAGACTTTGAACGTCTGTGATCGTGCTTATATTTTGAATAAAGGACGGTTGTTGGAAGAAGGAACCCCTTCCGTAATCGCTCAAAGCGAAAAAGCGCGCAAGATTTACCTCGGGGAAAGGTTCAGACTTTAATGGCCATGGAACTCAGACAGAGCTTGAAGCTGACGCAGCAACTGATCATGACGCCTCAGCTGCAGCAAACGATCAAGCTCCTACAACTGTCTCGCCTGGAACTCATCGACACGATCCGGGAAGAGATGGAGATCAACCCACTGCTCGATGATTCCACCGTAGACATGGAACTCACCGGGGCCGAGGTCGAACCCGCTGAGGCCGCCACCCCTGAAATGGACTCCGCCCAGGCCCTCGATGCGTCCTATCCGGTCGAGAACGTCGATCGGGAAACCGAAACCCCGGACGACGGACGCGCCGGTGATGATTTCAACTGGGAAGTGTACACCAGCTCGCAGGCCGGCCGGGTCCGCTACGAGTCGGAAGCAAGAGAAACTCCCTCCTTCGAGAATTTCCTGACCAAGGAGGAAGATCTGACGGACCATCTCATGTGGCAACTTCGGCTGATGGATTTTTCCGAAGAGGAGGTCGCCATTGGCAGCGAGATCGTTCTCAATCTCAACGAGGACGGGTACCTGACCTCATCGGTGGAGGAAATAGCGTCCAGTTCGGGGAAGGATCCCGAGTTGGTGGAAAGAGTGCTCGAGCGGGTCCAGGAGTTCGATCCGCCGGGTGTTGCCGCACGGAACGTTCGGGAGTGTCTGCTGATTCAAATCCGGGCGTTGGATCTCGATAACCACATCGTGACGGAGATTGTATCCGACCACCTGGGCCTTCTCGAAAACAAGAACTATGCGCTCTTGAGCAGGAGGCTGGGATGCTCGATCGACGACATCCTGGAAGCGGTGAAGATTATAGTCAATCTGGAGCCCCGACCCGGACGGCTCTATCATACCGAACCGCCCCGTTATATCACGCCGGACATATACATCTACAAGGAGGAGGACGGCTTCCTGATTACGTTGAACGAAGACGGCTTGCCCAGGCTCAAAATCAACAACCTTTACAAAGAAGCCCTCAGCGGATCCCAGGACGTCGGCGCCGAGGCCAAACACTACATCCAGGAAAAACTCCGATCCGCCATGTGGTTGATCAGGAGCATACACCAGAGACAGCGAACCATCTACAAGGTGACCGAAAGCATCTTGAAATTTCAGAAGGAATTTTTTGAGCATGGGATTTCCCATCTCAAGCCGTTGATCTTGAAGGACGTGGCCGAAGACATCCAGATGCACGAATCCACCATCAGCCGAGTCACCACCAACAAGTACGCGCACACTCCACAAGGAACTCTCAGTCTCAAGTTCTTTTTCAACAGCGCCATTGGACGCTCGGACGGAGATTCCATGGCATCGGAAAGCGTCAAAGCCAAAATCCGTCAGATCGTTCACGGTGAAGATCCGACCCGACCTTACAGCGACAAGAAGATTGTGGAAGTGTTAGGAGAGGAAAGCATTAACATCGCCAGACGAACCGTAGCCAAGTATCGGGAAGCTATGGGAATTTTGCCGTCCAGCAAGCGGAAAGACCCCTATTTTAACGCTAACAGGAACTCCAGGAAGACATCGACGGATGACGTAGAGTGAGCAGGCCTCAAAAGCCCGGCTAATGGGTGTTGGTGTGGCCGTCCTTTCTTGGAGCTGGTAATCCTATCCTCAAGTTTTACAGGGAGGAACGTTCATATGCAGGTAAATGTCACTTTTAGACATGTGGATCCTTCGGATAGCATTCGGCAATACGCCGTGGATCGTGTCAATCGCGTCAATAAGTACATCGATACCTCTTGTGAGGCCAACGTTGTACTAATGGTTGAGAAGTTCCGACATATTGCAGACGTTACCATACTGTTTAATGGATACAAAATTAACGGGCAGGAAGAAACCGGCGATCTGTATTCGGCGATCGACATGGTTATGGACAAGATCGAACGTCAGGTAAAGAAATACAGAGGTAAACTTCGCAATCGAAAGAGCCCTCAAAAGGAGCCTTCCTTAGAATATACAATGAATGTCATATCTGCTGAGTCCGACGACGATGAAGGCATGCGAATTATTGAAACGCAAAGTGAATTTGCCAAGCCGATGGACGTCGATGAGGCGGTAATGCAGCTGGAACTTGTAGATCATGATTTTTTGGTGTTTACCAATTCCGAGACGCAACAGATCAACGTGATCTACAGGCGTAGAGACGGACACTACGGATTGATACAGCCTGAGAAACCCTAAATACAGCTGCTGCTGTACCACTTATCGGGCGGCGTGGGTGGTGCTTTTTCGCCGCCCAAACCATTTCTTCGGGCAGGAAGTCTTTGGAGTCTTTTAAGGACCATTAATGAACTTGACCGATTTATTAACAGAACAACATATTATCTCCCATCTGACCTGCAGGGATAAAGAGTCGGTTCTACGAGAGCTTGTGAGCGTTCTGGTCGATCCCAAGACGAACGTAACGGAGGAGGTGATGTTCAACGTGCTGACTGAAAGAGAGCGACTGGGCAGCACGGGCATCGGAAACGGGGTCGCCATACCTCATGGTAAAGTCAAGGGAATCGACCGGCTGCTCGTCTCCTTTGGACGAAGTGCCCAAGGCGTCGATTTCGACAGCCTCGATGGAAAGCCCGCCAATCTTTTTTTCGTATTGCTGGCGCCCGAGAACTCGACCGGGGTGCATTTGAAACTGCTGGCCAAGATATCGAAGATGTTAAAAGAGAAAGAGTTTCGGACCGGCCTGATGCGGGCTTCGTCAGGAGAGGATATCTTTAAGCTCATCAAGAATCGGGATCGGGAATTGTAGCCGGTTGGACCATTCCCAACTGTTTCGGACGGTTGGAGTTCGCGCCCTTAGCTGAGTACCGACCTATGGTTTGGATGTGCCAACCACTTCATCCAGTCTTTATGTCAAGGAGAGATAGCAGAATCGCTTTCTTCAACGGTGTCAGAGCAAATCGATTGTGATTCCTGGATGCCAATGTTCGCCGGCGAGCTGAGTTCATATGAACAGTACCCCGATTGTCATCATCACAGGGCTTTCAGGTTCCGGAAAAAGCACGGCCATCAAGGCATTGGAAGATTCCGGTTTTTTCTGCATCGATAACCTCCCTTTGGTCCTCTTACCGAAACTTCTCGATCTGAAGACCGAATTCACCAAGGAAGAACTCAAACTTGCGCTGGTCATGGATTTGCGCGAGAAAGAGTTTTCCGTCCGATATCATAAAACCTTCGAAAGCCTGCGGGTACAAGGCTACAATATCCAGATTTTGTTCCTGGAAGCCTCGGACGAATGTCTGATCCGCCGATACAGTCAAACCCGCCGGCAGCATCCTCTGGGATTCCCCGGTTCCCTGGCCGACAACATTCGCCGGGAACGGGAGCTGCTGGGTGACCTTCGCAAGACGGCCGATCGCATCATCGACACCACCCACCTTACCATTCATGAACTCCGCGAAATCATCATTCTTCATTTTACAGGCGCTCCGTCCGAGGAACGTATGCGCATCGATCTCCTGTCATTCGGCTATAAGTTCGGAATCCCATCCGAAGCCGACCTGGTCATGGACGTGCGTTTTCTGCCCAATCCTTTCTTCATACCCGATTTGAAACCTAAAACCGGACGTGATGCCGAGGTGTTCGCTTTCGTAATGGAACAGAAAGAGACCCACACGTTCCTCGAAAAATTTTCCGACCTGCTGTTGACCCTGATTCCTCTTTACCGTAGAGAGGGGAAATCGTATCTCACGATAGCCGTGGGGTGCACCGGAGGACGCCATCGCAGCGTCGCCGTAGCCGAGGCATTGGCTGAGTTCCTCGAGCGAAACAGAGTCGGCGTATTCTTGAAACATCGGGACATCGACAGGGAGTAGATAAGCATGATTGGTGTATTGCTGGTAACTCACTCTCGCTTAGGAGAAGAGCTTATCAAGACCGCTGAATTTATCGTCGGAAGACTTGCGCAATCCCGCAGTCTGAGTCTGGATCCCGGCCAGAGCGTGGAATCCCTTCGGTCTCAGATCCAAGAAGCCATACGCTCGGTGGATGATGGTGACGGCGTTATCATTCTGGTGGACATGTTGGGTGGAACACCATCCAATCTGAGTCTTTCATTTCTGGAGCAGGGACAGGTGGAAGTGATCACGGGCGCAAACCTCCCCATGTTGCTGAAACTCTCCCAACGGAAGGAAGGCATGGTCCTCGGTAATCTTGCTGAAGAAGCCATGGAAGCCGGACTCCGCAGCATCTCCCTGGCCAGCAAGGTTTTGTATCAGAAGCCGAATCAAAAGCAATAGATATGTCCTTGGTGCTGGTCCGCATCGATTGTCGTCTCATCCACGGACAGGTGTTGGAAACCTGGGTTCCCCACGTCAGATCGGATTGCGTGCTGGTTGCGGACGACCAACTGGCCTCTAACGAGCTGCAGAAAACAATCCTCTGTATGTCCGTTCCCGGCAAAATTCATCTGGAAATCGATACGGTCGAAACGCTGGTCCGGAAACTGCTCGCAAACAGATGGGAAAAGAATCGGGTCCTGCTGCTGTTTTCAGACTGTCAGGGTGCGCAAAGGGCCTTTTCCATGGGGCTCCATTTTACCTCCATCAACCTGGGCAACGTCCATTTTGAGGAAGGCTGCCGGCAGGTGACTCCCAGCGTGGCGCTAAGCCGGAACGACTTGACGTGTTTGCGAGAGCTTTCGGCGTCGGGAGTACAGGTGGAATGCCGAGCCGTACCCAACGAGAAACCATTTTTTCTCGAAGACGTTCTCCGGATACGCTGACGGCTTCGCCGGGCTCCCGATCGGCTTTTCCCGGATCCCCTGATGGGTGTTCTCCCGGAAAGGCGGCGCTCCATGTACAGGAATTGGAATAGCCGGATTCATTGTCGTATCAAAAACTGAGGAACCCGGACTCGTTGGATCGTTTGGCCGAAGAAGCCGGATGGTCCACGTTCCGTTGAAACCGGCGCCCGGACCCATGGATCGAACACACGTCGTTGCGCCCGACGCCGAGGTGAACCCCGTGGATTTGCTGTGGCTCTGTCTCAAGTTAAGCACCCTGGGCGCCCTGCTATGGTTGGATCGCACCCATGCCTTTCAGGTTATGATAAGCCGTCCGATTGTAGCCGCTCCCTTTATAGGCGTTCTTCTCGGAAATCCCATGGACGGGTTGCTGGTAGGTGTAACGGTGGAACTCTTATGGACACACCACCTTCCGATGGGAAGCGCCACACCGCCCGACGAAACGGCTTTCGCCATACTCGCCACGTCCACGGGCATCCTGGGCCTGGAGACGGAAACCGCCCTCGCTCACGCAGACTTGATGTACGGTTTCGCCGTATTTCTGCCCGTTGCCTACTTGTATCGCCGCGTCGACCTTCGCTTGAAGGAAACCAACAGCCGATTCTCCCGGCAGGCCGAAAAGGCTCTTGAGGCTCGCCGACTGAAAATGCTCGCTCGGCTGAATTGGGGCGGACTCGGCCTGGCGTATGGTTCCGTCTTCGCTCTTCTGTTTGTAACGAGCCTGGCCGGCTTGAGCTTCATTTCCGCCACATTCCCCTTGCTTCCCCATTTCCTGCTGAAACCCCTTCATTTCATGGCTTTTCTCGTTCCTCTGGTGGGCGTGGCCTCCGTTATGAGTTCCGCCCGAGGATTCAAAGACATGGCCGTTCTCATTCTGGCGTTTGGCTTGTTTATCTATATTCTCCGATAGCGTTTGACCGAACGTGTGCGCCGGTCCCTCCCGCGGACCCATTTTCAGTTGACGTCGTCCTGAAAAGGCTTTAAATTGGTTGTACTTTCCGATCATAATCCAATCGGAACCAACATATAAACGAACTTTAACGACACAATGGAGAGGGACTATGGGGTTAAGAATCGCTATCAACGGATTCGGCCGTATCGGCCGGAACGTGACGCGGGCTATTGTTATGGGTCATAATGACATCGAGCTGATTGCGGCCAATGATATGTCTTCGCCGGATGAACTCGCTCGATTGCTCAAATACGACAGTGTACATGGCACCTTGCCCAAAGACGTGCGCCTGGACGGTCAGACCATCGTGGTGGACGGGCGCAAGATCAAGACCCTTTGTATTAAAGAGATACCCAGCCTGCCCTGGAAAGAGCTGGGGGTGGATATCGTCATTGAATCCACGGGCCTGTTCCGGGACCGCTCCGACGCGGGCAAGCACCTGGAAGCCGGGGCGAAAAAGGTGATCATCTCAGCTCCCGGCAAAGAAGTGGACGCCACGTTCGTTCTTGGAGTCAACGAGAACACCTACCAGCCGGCGAAGCATCATGTGGTTTCGAATGCGTCCTGCACGACCAACTGCCTGGCCCCCGTCGCCAAGGTCCTGAACGACAGCTTCGGAGTGGTCCACGGTCTGATGACCACGGTGCATTCCTACACCATGGATCAACGATTGATGGATAGCATTCACAAGGATCCCCGTCGATCTAGAGCCGCTGCCTTGTCCATGATCCCCACCACCACTGGTGCGGCCAAGGCCGTAACGCTGGTAATCCCGGAATTGGCGGGAAAACTGGACGGCCTTGCCATTCGTGTTCCCACTCCCAATGTGTCCATTGTGGACCTGGTTGCCGAGTTAAGACGCGAGGTGACGGTGGATGAAGTGAACGGGGCTCTCAAGGCGGCCGCCGAAGGACCGATGAAAGGCCTCCTGCTGTACAGCACCGAACCCCTGGTGTCCATCGATTTCAACACCACACCCTATTCTTCCATAGTCGATGCGCCGTTAACCAAGGTGATTGACAAGAAAATGGTCAAAATCATGTCCTGGTACGACAATGAATACGGCTATTCCAACCGTTTGGTGGACCTGGCCGTTTACATGGGCAAGTCGCTGTAATATCGACGCCCGTCTGAACCAAGGATCCACAGGGAACGCCGAGGGCTCCCTCGGTGTTTCTCTTTACGGCATTTCACCTGCAGCGGAGAGACTTCAGTGAAGTCCATCGATCAGATCGCACTCGGCGGAAAGAAACTGTTTATCCGCGCCGACTTCAATGTTCCTTTGGATGAGGAAAGACACATCACGGACGATAACAGGATCCGAATGGTGTTGCCCACGCTCGAATACGCCCTCAAGCAGGGCGCCTCGCTGGTTCTCGCCTCCCACGGCGGGCGGCCCAAAGGAAAGCCCGATCCAAAATTCAGTCTGAAACCGGTGGCCGAGCGTCTGGGCGAGCTTCTCGGACGTTCCGTGACCCTGGCTCCGGACTGTATCGGCGCCGAAACTCAGGCCGTGGTTTTCACAATGAAGCCGGGAGACGTCGTGCTCCTCGAGAATCTTCGCTTTCATCCGGGCGAAACCGATGACGATCCGGAATTCGCCCGCCAACTGGCCATGGGGTGCGATGTATATATCAACGACGCCTTCGGGGTTTCCCATCGGGCCCACGCATCGGTCTCCGCTGTAACCCGCTTCTTCAAGGAAAAGGCGGCCGGGCTCCTGATGAAAAGGGAACTGGATTACTTCCATCGATCCATGGAGCGTCCGGAGCGCCCCCTGGTGGCCCTCATCGGCGGGGCAAAAGTGACCGACAAGCTGGAGCTCCTCGAACATCTGCTCCGGAACGTGGACAAGTTGATCATCGGCGGCGCCATGGCCAATACGTTTTTACGAGCCCAGGGATTCGCCACGGGTCGTTCCCTTGTGGAAGAAGATATGACATCCAAGGCCGCTGAACTGATGGAACAGGCCCGGCGAGCGGGAAAGCCGTTCTACGTCCCCGTGGATGCCGTTGTGGGCAAGGAGTTGGACGTCAATACGACCACACAAACCGTAGCGGTTCAGGAAGTCCCCGGGGATTTCATGATTCTGGACATCGGACCGGCCAGTACCCTGCTCTTCAGCGAAGCCCTTAAAGGCGCCCGGACCATCATTTGGAACGGCCCCATGGGCGCCTTCGAGTTCGAGCCCTTCAGCAAGGGGACATACGCCGTCATGGATGCGGTGGCCGATTCCGGCGCCCTGACCATCATTGGCGGGGGTGATACGGGTCTGGCTGTCCACAGAGCGGGAAAAGAAGCGGACATGTCTTTTATCTCTACGGGCGGCGGAGCCTTCCTTACCCTTCTGGAAGGAAAAACCTTGCCGGGCGTCGCTGCGCTGGAATCCTGAAGACTGCTAGGAGGAAACATGACGGCCGAACGGATACCGCTCATAGCGGGAAACTGGAAGATGCACAAATCGGTGGCTGAGTCCGAAAGTTTGGTCAGGGACATCATCAATGGAAAACGTCCGTCCAAGGTGGAGGTCATGGTGGCCCCGCCGTTCACATCCCTGCTGGCCGTGGCGAGGCTGGTGGATACGTCGGACGTGGCCCTCGGCGCCCAAAACATGCATTGGGAAGATAAGGGAGCGTTCACCGGAGAGGTCTCGCCGGTCATGCTCACGGATCTTGGAGTGAACTACGTGATTCTGGGCCACTCCGAACGAAGACATCTGTTCGGCGAAACGGATGAAATGATCAACCACAAAATGCAAAGCGCCCTGAAACACCAACTCAGGCCGATCCTCTGCATCGGTGAAACCTTGGAGGAACGGGAGGCGGAGCGGGTGTTCGGCGTACTGGAAGTGCAGATCGAGGGCGGCCTGTCCGGGATCTCCTCAGCGCTGATGGAAAACGTGGTGATCGCCTACGAACCGGTCTGGGCCATCGGTACCGGACGCAATGCAACCCCCGAGCAGGCCCAGAGCGTACATCGCCTTATTCGCGATCAACTGGGGATCAAATTTGATAAAGATGTTGCCTCGAAAACGAGAATATTATATGGTGGCTCTGCTAAGCCGGGGAACGCGGGGAAACTCATGGCCCAGGCGGACATCGATGGTCTGCTGGTGGGAGGAGCCAGCCTGAACCCCCTGGATTTTCTAGGGATAGTGAATTTTTAGCAAAGGGAACCCGTTCAATACATGGTTGTCATTATCAGTATCATTCACGTACTTGTGTGTGTCGCGATCATTCTGATCATCCTGCTGCAGAGCGGCAAAGGCGCTGATCTGGGCGCGGCCTTCGGCGGTTCGAGCCAGACCATTTTCGGGAGCGGGGGAGCGGCTACGTTCCTCAGCAAAATGACCACAATCGTGGCCGTTGTCTTTATGCTCACCTCCCTGGGCCTGGCTTTGATGTCTGCGCCAAAGGCGGAAAAATCCATCATGCAGACCACTCCTCCGCCCGTAAGTCAAGAGGAACAAGCCGCGCCGCAATCGGAGCAACCCGTTCAGCCCATTAACCCCGAGGATAAGGCTGCTCCCCAGCCCGAGCCCACACAGGCTCAACCGGCTCCGGCGCCGGAAAGCCAGGGAGGAACCAGCGCTCCGGCCGGCCAATGATTCGAGTTCCATGCCGGAAAACCGCAGTACTTAACCTCGTGCCGAAGTGGTGGAATTTGGTAGACACGCCATCTTGAGGGGGTGGTGGGCGACGCCCGTGCGGGTTCAAATCCCGCCTTCGGCACCATATGTATAATAAGGCGTAACCTGAAGAGGCTGCGCCTTTTTTCGTGTCCAAGGGGCGGTTCGGGTCCTCTACACGAGGGTCCACGCCCAAGCCGCATGAATCCACACAGTAGACCTTGTATCGAGTCCGACGGCTCTCAGACATGATCCCAAAGGTGACGCAAGATCTGTCCCGGTGTCTGTGCATACCGCCCAAGACACGGATGTAGCCCGCCTCCCAGACGTATCTCCGGTCCTTCCCGTCATCGAGCCTTCCCTAAATCCATGCTCAGCCTCGGGTGTCGATCCGATCTTGACATTTCTGCCTAGGAACCTAGATTCTAATGGTCTGGATATGGAGCTTTTTGAGTTCATGCATAACACCGGAAAGGGGACGTAACGATGGACGAGAGCTCTCGTGAAGAAAGGAAAGCCAAGGTAATCGGCGTATTGAACGAAGCCAGGGGGATGGAACTGCACGCCATTTCCCAGTATATGAACCAGCATTACGGTTTGGACAGCATGGATTACGGCGAGCTGGCCAAGAACGTCAAATTGATCGCCATCGACGAAATGCGGCACGCGGAGATGTTTGCGGAACGCATTAAGGAACTGGACGGCGAACCCACCTCGGATCCTGCCGACAAGGTAGTGAAAGGTCAGAAACCCGAACAAATGTTTGCACAGGATTCCGGCCTTGAAGATAACACCATCGACAGGTACAACCAGTTTCTACTCGTGTGCAGAGAGAACGGCGACAGTACGACCATGAAGCTCTTTGCACAGATCATCGATGAAGAGCAGGAGCATTTCAATTATTTCGACAACATACGCAACCACATCAAAGAATTGGGCTCCGTGTTTCTGGCCCGCATTGCAGGTACGCCCTCGAGCACGGGAGGCTATTCGAAAGGGTTTATCATGGGGGCCGGGGGCCAGTCGGCCCAGTAACCAATGATTCAATCGTGTACACCCGGCCGGAGGGACGGGTTTTGATCCTTCCTTCCGGCTGCCGCCCCAAAACATCTATTCGCTGCACCCTCGATGCACGCTACAGAAGCGTTCCCCCAATACCCCGTAAACGGATACGAAAAGGCAACAGCCCTCTTCACGCCCTCGGGTCTCCCGGCAGATAGAAACCCGTCACCCGCTTGTACGCATCGGACGTCCGGTCTCCCGGTACGCCGTCCACCTTGACAAAGATACCCGCGAATGTATTCAGCCATTCCTGGAGGTTTTCCGCGGACGCGACCACAGCCGGATCCGTGGATTTTTTCATCGAATGCCGGACGACCAGAGGGGCGGCGTCTTCAGAAGACACCACCTGGTCCGGGAACTCGATCAGATTCATTTCCGCCATACGCCGGAGGATCACCGCGGCCCCGCACTGCCTCGACGCGGCCGTGTCGGACCAGGTGCCGTCCGCAACATACTTGCCGCTCGTGTAGTGATTCGAGTAACTCCAGAGATAGGGAGACAGTACGTGTGGGTGATAGAGGCGATAGCCCCACCCGTTATATCGTTCGAGCTGATACAGAACGCCCGCCGGACTCCAGTCCGTCCCCTGCCCGAGGCCCTTCATGGAAAGCGCGTCGCCTGCGCTTTCCTCCCAAGTGAACGGCGGATTCCCGGTTTCCGGCCTTCCGGCCGGCGCCTGCACCGTTCGAGCCGTAAGAGGATCGCCGTTATGCAGGTGCTTCGTGAAATCTATACTCGACTCCATGTTATGAATCACCGACACAAAGAACCACGGAATACCGAGAGGATCTCCCACCGCCTGATACCGCGCCCTGTGGGCCTGCAATCGGCCGATGGCCTCTTCCACGAGCACGATCCGATCGGGCCGGATGGCGCAGGAGTTGAACAATCTCTCGTATTCTTCACGCAAAGCCTGAGTGAATCGGATGGCCGGCATGATCTATCTCCTTGCAAGCCTTCTTGTAGTTGGTTGGGAAAGGCCATCAACAAACAAACATCCCCAAAATGCAAGGGCCACAGTGTTGTTCAACCGCACACAGGGATGAGAAAAACGACTTCAAACACTCGACTCTTTTGAGCTTAATAATTCCTTCCTCTTTCTAAATTCATCTCGGGCTTTAAGACTATCAGCATAACCTGCTGTTTTTTTAAAATCGTCCATGCTTAGTAGTTTTATTCCTAAATGCTTCATTACCTCACGACCAAATTCCGTCCAATGATATGCATATTCGGTGTAATTATCGTAAGCAATAGATTCGAATTTAACAATTCCTAAATCAATCAGCCTAAATACGGACATTCTCTCGGTCTGTGATAACCCATTTATATTAAAATGATTAAATCCTTTTGGTCTATAGCCAAATTTCGACATAAACATGTGACCAATTTCATCGATGGCTTTTGCGGCTGCATCAACACGTTTGCTCTTATACCACTCTTGCTCTTTCAATGCTTTTTCCAATTTCAAATGCAACCAATCTACCTCTAAATCTCTTTCATAGATATTAATATGTAATCCGCTTATGTCGAATGGTATTTGCGCAACAGAACTCTCCCTTATGAGCAGAATATCCTCTGGTTCGCGAATCGCATTCGCAATACCTAGCTCATACAGAACGTTACCATTTACCTGTTTTGAAAACTGACAAGGCGACTTGGGGTCGTCCGTCAGATCAAACAAAAGCATTCTTGAGTTAGCTACACCATCAAACTCATCTTTGACAGTTGGAGGCTGAAAAAGGTCGTTTACTTCTCGTAACATATTGAAAACATTAAAGTGGGGTTTTCCGGAAGCCCAAAACGTAGTGCCAATATTGCTACTTTTTCCCTTGACACCGCCGTTAGTGTTCGC
>JACQYL010000130.1 GCA_016208165.1 Deltaproteobacteria bacterium | reverse complement strand
TGACTACAAAGCTGCGGAGCGGCGTCATGGAACCGCCATGGCCTCGCTCATTCTTCATGGGGATATCGAAGCTAACGAGCCTCCTTTGAATCGCATGCTCTACGTACGGCCTATTATGCGGCCTGATCAGAGGGATTGGCGCCAACCCAGGCAAGAAACTGCTCCAGAAAACATTCTGGTTGTTGACTTGATTCATCGCGCCGTACGACATCTATTCGAGGGGAATGGTGATGAAAATCCTTTCGCACCTCAAGTCTGTGTGATCAATCTGTCCATCGGTATTCGGGACCGGCTCTTCGAGAGTGCAATGAGCCCGCTTGCTCGGCTTATTGATTGGCTGGCTTGGGAATACCAGGTGCTCTTTATTGTCAGTGCCGGCAACCATCAGCAGGCAATCGAATGCAATATGGAACGGGATCAGATTGCGGATCTTTCACGCCAAGAGCTGCAAGCCAATCTGATAAGGGCTGTGGCAGCCGATTCGCGACATAGAAGATTGCTGTCACCGGCGGAAGCAATGAATGCCCTAACTGTAGGGGCCATTCACAGTGATGCCTCAACCGGACAAGCGGTCCCGCGTGCAATCGAACCGTTTTGCAGCGATTATCTCCCGAGTATAATAAATGCTCAAGGCATGGGATATCGCCGAGCGATCAAGCCAGAGATCCTTCTCCCGGGCGGCAAAGTCGTTCTGTTGGAAAGTCCGTTACCCGGCTCAAAGGCTTCCTTTAACGTTTACTCCCAATCAAGACAGCCCGGCCAAAGTGTAGCCGCTCCAGGTCCCATGCCGGGCGACCTCTCGTTCACTTGGTACACACGGGGAACAAGCAATGCTGCGGCGCTTGCGAGCCGCGCAGCTTCTTTTCTCTACGATGTTCTGACGGAGCTCCAGCAAAGCGCCGGTGGAGAGAGCATAGAAACTGTACCTTACGCGGTTTGGCTAAAGACTCTACTTGTACATGGAGCCAGCTGGGGTCATGCATGGGACGTTCTTAGAGAGGCCCTTCGCACACCTCAAAACAGTCGGCAATTCAAGGAATACGTTACCCGCCTCATCGGATATGGGATGATCGATCCAAACCGTGTCAGTGAATGCACTGAGCGAAGAGTAACCGCCCTTGGAGGTGGTTTACTGCAGAAAGATCAGGCGCACATCCATAGGTTCCCACTTCCGCCGTCTGTGAGTGGGCAGCGTTGGTGGCGACGCCTAATCATCACCTTGTCTTGGATAACGCCCATCAATCCGCTCCACCAACGATGGCGGCGTGCACACATTTGGTTTGAGGCCCCTCTAAAACCAGAGAATTTACTCCAGGTTGACAGGAAGCAGGCGGACGCCCGTGCTGTCCAACGCGGGACGGTGCAACATGAGATCATGGACGGTGACCGAGCTGCCGCTTTCGTTGATGGGGAGAATCTGGAAATCCAGGTGAATTGTCGTTCAGATGCTGGCGTTCTGGAAGACGCGGTGCCCTATGCGCTTGCTACCACTTTAGAGATGGCCGAGGAAATCGACGTCGACATTTACAGTGAGGTTGCTGTTCGAGTGCATGCTGCTCGTGTTAGGGTAACTTCCGCCGATTAGGACTAAAAACAGGCATGATCCCAGACTTGGGATGACTCCATTACCGACGGGGTCTAAGTCACAAGCGCATTGTGAAGCACAAGAGATAATCGGCGAAACTTCGGCGTGGGGCCAACTTTCCCGTGGACGTGAGAAAGGACCATCGCTTGCAAGGAATCGGTCGTGCTGGAACGCGCGCCCACTCCATCAATCTTCAGCTGCGTCCTCGTGTATGTAGCCTTGAATATAGAATTTCTCATCGAAGTGGACTACTTGCCAAAACCTTCCTTCCCCTTTGAGAGCTGGCACAATAAAGTCCACGAAGATCTTTTCTACCCCCTGCGGCGTTCTGGCGACGACGTTGCTGTTCTTGTCCGCTTTTTCGTGGACTGGCACCCCAGTTTCTCGAAGTCTCACGTAGTATCTTCTGTATTCAGCGTCGCGTACACCCGCATTTTTCTGATCGGCTGTAATGAATAAGCTGATTGTAGCGTCGAGCACATACTCTGCTCTTTCCTTGATACCTTTGTCATCCAGTTTCCTCAGCTCTCGCTTTATAATCCATTCGCTCTCTGGTCTTCTCTGATACACTTCAGGAGTAAGCCTCCACACATTCCAGAAAGTAATGCTATCCATGCCCGATTTCATTAACTCCATCTCGATGTCATTGTGATCCAAGACAATGAAGTCCGTTGGGTCCTTAACGTTCTCGTCTATGTACTGTTTGTGTACCTGTTCACGGGGTAGGTTCCCCGGAGTGATTACTGACCGATCCAAGAGAGGTCGGGAAGCTGTTCTTTGAAATAGGAATCGATGGCCTGGACCAGCTTTGGGAACGTAGGCAGGGAGCGGGATCTGCAGGTCTGTTTGAGAGAGAGGATTCGTTCGACCCATCGGTTTCCTTTCTCGCTTTGGGTTCCATTGCTCCGTTTACGCCACAACACGCCGAACCGGATGGCTCGCTCGGCCCGGTTATTGGTGGGTTCGACGCCGTTTTCCTCCAAGAAGACCCAGAGGGAATCCATCTCCTTGATGAGAAGACGAGCGAACACTCCGGCGTCGTCCTGTCGAGTTTCATGAGAAAACACCAGGTGGATGAAGCGGGCGTAGAAAGCGTTCCACTCTCCCCGGCTGGGAGGCGCTTTGGCCCATCGGCAAAGGAGCCGCAACTCCTTAAGCGCCCTTTCACCGAAACGGCGAAGGGCCTCATCCTTTCTCTCCGCAAGCCCCTTGGCGCGCCGGATGTAATGGGCCAGGCAAGTCTGCCGGAGCTTTGTCCAGTTCCTGTAGACGCTGTAATTGTCGCTGACCAGAATGCCTTCCCAAGCTCCGATAAGATTCAGGAAGGCTTCTTTGGAGCGATGAGAATGGATCATAAAGTAGGCCACTGTGGCGTTGACCATGGCCCACAACCAGTGAAGCTTGCCGGTTACGAACCAGGAAGTCTCATCGATATGATTTACTTCGGCGGCTCTAGCCGCACGGCCGATATGCTCATACACGGGTTTGAGGGCCTTGGAAGTCCGATCCAGCACCTTTTGAATCGCTCCGATGGAAATGGAAATGCCGAGTACGGATTTTAAGAACTCCTGTACGCTCTCTCGACTCGCCCCCTGGATCCCGCTCATCTCCGCAATCAGGGCGCAAAGCCGGGGACCATATCCGGAGCAATATGCTTCGGGAAGCGGGGCTTTGGCGGGTTTACCGCACTTGGGACATTTGCCTTTATGGAGCACATAATGGGTTACATCCAACTGAATCGCGGGAAGTTCGATCACCTGATGGACATAAAACGGCTCCATACCGCTTGGATCCCAATCATGGTTCCCGCAGGGACAGGATTCCGGTTTCAATGGGACCACGCGCGTCGGCTCCAGAAGTTCTTGCCGATGGCCTTTGTGACCCTTCTGGCCCCCTTTTTTTCGTTTGCTCTTCTTGGCCGTTTTCTCCGGCTTCTTGAATGGGGAGTCCGAAGACGGAGGCTTGTTCGAGTTCTGGGAATCCCGGTTCTGCCGCGCTTCGATCTTTTCGAGCCGCTGCCGTTGCTGCTCAAGCAGGCGTCCATGGTCCCCTAAAACCTGCTCAAGGTGCTCGATATATCGCCGCACCGGCTCTGGGGTAGCCAGCCAATCGGCATCGGAAAACGGTCTCTTGGCTTCCATAAGGGAAGCCTAGCACACTAGAACTCAAAAGTCTAGATTTTTTTGTAATTATTTCAATATGTTATGTGAGACCAAAAATATACCGTAAAATCAACCAGTTAGGCAAACTTGGCGCTACCCCGTGAATGAATACCTGTTTGTTTCTAGCCCAGAAAGGAGCTCGATAGCCCAGCGCCAAACCCGATAGAACTCCTGGTGCTTTGTCCGCTGCAAAGTTCGACACATCATAGTCACGCTCAATTCGAACGAAGATTGCCTTCCGGCAATTTATGATACAATTTTCGAAGTCTTGGATAACATACGACTTTTCCGCCTCCCGCAAAAGCTCCTTAGCTTCTCCGTCCCGCAGGAGATCGATCAAAGTCACAGTAGCAAAGGGCAGTCCAAGTACAGAGTTGGAGACCTCGTCGAAGAACTCGCGAACGACCACCAGAAGGCCTTCCACTTCGCCCTGTGCAGGCGATAGACCGTAATGCTTTGAGTTTACTCTAAGCTTGTTTAGCGCGACCAGCCGTGGTCTGAATGGAAGCTCGTTTGGAGTGATTTTGGCATTGATCAGATCGAAGTATTTATCGAAGGTTGTTTTGGTCGTAACTTCAGCGTTGATGTGCTCGGAGACTGCAAGGAGAAAGACCTCTACGGCATCCTGCAGGAGATTGACGCCGATACTGAGTGAAAGACCACTGGTCGAGCTGAGTTGTTCGCGAGCCAACTCGTAGAGCCGACGTGCGAGAAGCAGTTTATGAAGGAAGCTTCGGTTCATTTTCGCCTACGCATAACGCACCTCATAACCCGGTACGGCCTAAGTTGTTGGTGCAGGGGTTTTGCGTCTCCTAGGAACCCGCTCTATCAATTCCGCAGCCTTCTCGGGATGCACGTAAACGCTCTGCAGCACGCTCTCCGCGATATCGATGCACGTAGCGAGGTCCTCACCCGATGGCTCATAAGCACGGTGTATAGTTGCGTGGCCAGCTTCAAGTACTGCATCAAGAATGACACGCTGATTGGCAGATATGAACCCTTCTTTTTCGAATTTCGAAAGGTTATTGCTGAATGTCCCCTGGTCCCCAACCGAATCGATCATGACGTATTCCATTAAAGCCCTAACGCCCATGGTGGTGATCATTTTCATTTCATTTTGTACCCCAACATATATCTCCCTCAACAGCATGCGTGCAAAGCGAGCGCTTTTCCCTACCATTTCGGAAACCCATGGTGGTTCCTTTCGAAACATCGCAGGAGGATAGAAACTTACTGTTGGCTCCGGTTCTTCGGAAAATGATGACGTGTGCCTCAAAATTACGCTATCACATCCACCGCATTTGAGCATCTCGTACTTATTGTCTCCGCCTACATCATATTTATCGTTCCACGAATGTGTCTTCTCTACGAAGAGAATCTCGTGGTTACGCTCCCCAAGACAATTATTACAATATGCCTTTGTTCTTTTCTCCATTTCTTCGGTCCCTGCAAAAAGTTTATCGGGAGCCGTACTGGCGATGGGATGTTGCGGCTTGTTCAATGTTGCATAATTTTCAGCACGGTCTAATTGAGCTATCCCGCTTCCGATGCTTCATTTAGACTCTCAGTGATTCGGGCATCGAGGGCTACGCATGCAACAGTCCGAGTTAGTCCCCCAATACACCCTGATCGCAACGAATCAGAATATCCTGAATCTCGCCCGGCTCGGTGGCAACCGCCCACTGCCAGCGGCCGAATCCGCCATGAGCGTTCACGGCTTGGGTCCATTCGTCCAGGTAGCGGCGTTTGACCCGGTCTTGTTCCATGTCCCGGCCTTTTGTTTCCAAGACAAGCATATCGGACCCGGCAAGGCGGATGAGGAAGTCCGGCCGGTATTTGTGCACCACGCCACGGTAGATATAAAGCACCTCGAAGCCAAGGTGATCGTTTTTCGCCCATGCCGTAACGTGATCGCTGCTATCCAGTGCATAAGCGTCCGAGGCCTCCCACGTGCTGTCAAAGACGCAGACGTTGATGTGGGACTTGTGCGTCCGTTCCCACGGCTTACCCGTGTACCACGTGCGCATATCGCCCGTGGAGCGGATGGGGTGGTCACGGTCGAAGACGGGAATGAGTCGCGTCGTGTTCTCCTGCCGAACGGCCTCCCATACGTGCTGTACGACACGGGACATGTTGAGGGTGATGATCAACCGACGACGCAATTCGTCCCCTGATAGAACAACGGCGGAGAGATGGCAATGCGGTCAGAGTGAATTAATCGCTCGGTCAGGCGTACCAATTGCGCCAACAAAACCTCCCGGGTGCCTTGCCAGTTTGGCTTCATCTGGTCGAACACGTCTCTTGCCGTCTCGAAAATGATGCGCTGGGTGCGGAACTCCCTCGCCAGACGTTCCAATTCGATGCGACTGATAATGGCTAGATCCGGCTTGCCTTCCAATATGGGAGCCAATTCCGCCTCTTTGGCCGTCCGCGACGCGTTCAGTTCCAGAATGCCCCCTTTTGACCAGTCCATTGACAGCTTGGGCTGAAATACGTGATCAATGCGCACCACATTGGGCCAGGTGATCTCGAAAGCGGCCTTGGCGGGGTCGGGTTCCACAGCCGTCTTGGGGGTCGGCGGGGGCGGTGGACCGTCTTCTCCGCCCTCGTGCGGTAGAAAGGTAAACGGTACGCCAAAAATATTGACATACTCAGGTTCAAACATACCGGTTTCGGGATTGACCTCGTAAGACGTGCGCCGGAGACCTCGCCCAACAACCTGTTCGCACAGCAACTGACTGGTGAAGGCCCGCAGACCCATAATATGCGTCACCGTCTTGGCGTCCCAACCTTCGCTCAGCATGCCGACTGAAATCACCTTCTGGATCTTTTCGCCGGGTTCGCCTTTGCGCCCGACCGTGTCCACCGTCCGACGCAATAACTCCGCCTGCTGGGCTTTCGTGAGCTTGCGCTCCACCGGCTCTGAATCGTCGTCCGTCTCTTCCCCAGCGTCCGGCGTCAACCATTCATCAGGTTCCACCTGTGACTCTGCCTGATCCAGTACCTTCGAGTCGATGTGGAGAATGCGTTGCGGGTCACACAATTCATCAATGTGGATGCGCCTGGAATCAAAGGCATGCTTTACCCTGGCCGCCGTCTCTGTACGGTTGCATACCGTGATCATCACCGGTGGCGTAGAAAAATGGGCCTCAGTCCAGGCCTTCCGCACTTCATGCCAGTCATAACCGAGGAGGTAGTAAGCGTTGAGAACCAGATCCGGCAACGGTTCCTCCGGATTGGCCCGACGGTTGAGATCGTCCTTAACTTCGGGATCGTTATAGATGTGGTACAGACGTGATTTGTAGGTTTTGGCGTCGGGTACGGCGTCGTCGCGCACCACGACCCTTGGGGTCTTGACCAGCCCCGACTCGATGGCGTCGTTTAAGCCGAAATCGCTGACGATCCACCCAAAGAGAGACTCTTCACTGCTCTTTTTCCCCGACGGTGTAAAGGGCGTGGCGGAAAAGTCATAACAGGCGAGAATGCCGCGCGAGCGGTCCAGGCGGTCCAGCCCGCCGATCCAGACCGTGGCTTCCTCGGCGCTGTCCTTCAGGTCCCGGCTTCGCAGGTATTTGCCTTCGGCTTCCCAGTTGACCCGCCAGGCATGATGGGCCTCGTCATTGATCACCAGGAGGTTGCGCGCGTTGGCCATTTCGCCCAACACCTCGCGTGTATACGCTTCGTCGCTTTTGACGCCGCGCTTGTCCACGCTCCGTCGTTTCTTGATCTGTTCTTCGCTGTCCCAGGCCAGGGCCTGCCAGTTGCGCACCAGAACCTTGCCCTGGCGTAGTTTATCGAGCAGGGCTGAAGGGACGATGGAAAAAGCTTCGTAGTAGTTCCCTTCCGCTGCGGGTTCGAGGACGGCCAGGCGGCTCTTGACCGTCAATCCCGGCGCCATGACCAATACGTTTTTGGCAAATCGGGCGTCCTGGGGATAGGTCACCTTGTTCAGTATGTGCCATGCGATCACCATGGCCATCACGATCGTTTTGCCCGATCCCGTCGCCATTTTGCAGCACCGGCGCGGGAATGCTCCACCGTCGTCGGGAATTTCGATCCCAACCTTGTCGG